>JBEKLP010000089.1:0-8944 GCA_050010135.1 Anaerolineales bacterium | reverse complement strand
GGGTGTTGATCTGCAAATATTGGGTCAGCACCTGCGCGATCGGCCGGGTGGTTTCCCGGAGGATGTGATCCAAATCCACAAACAGCGGATGCAGTTCCTGGGCTTCCCGGATGGCCGAGGATACGACGGCATACGTGCCGACAACCTGCTTGAACGGAAGAATATGCAGTGGAGCGATGCTTTGTTCGTCTTCCCGGCTGCCTCTGCCAAACAGTTTGCCCAGGAATGTCCCCTGCCGGAAGGGCTTGTGATGGATGGAAAGCAGAGTGGCTTCCACCGGGTGCAGGCCTTCGTCGAGATTCACCCCGATCGAGATTCCGGCGATCGTGTCGTAGCGGGCGCGCAGCGCGGGCAATTCCTTGAGCATCTGCCGAAACACCTGCTGGGACTGCACGGCGGTGAGAAAATCCAGCAACTGGAGCAAACCGGTGGAATGCAATTGCTCGCGCCGGGCGGAAAGGGCCTCCCCCAGTGTGTGGACGCAGTGGATATAAATTTCCAATTCCGCCATGCGGTTCAGCGTTTTATGAAGGGGGGTCTGTTCGGCCGGAAGGGGGCCGCCCAGCCGGCTCATTTCCGCCAGGGCGGGCTGGAGCGATTCGAGGGTCTTCAGCACGTCCGGCAGTTGCAGGCAGTCCTCCAGCACCTCCTGCCGGTAGCGGATCACTTCGGGATCGGTCGTGAGCGCGAGCAGAAAGGAGAGGATCGAGGCGGAATGCTGCTGATTGGAGCTGATGTATTCGGCGAGCGCTTGGATTCCCAGATCGGCTTGGGTGAATTCCCCCCATCGCTGCCGTTCCGGATCGGTATGCGGATTGCATCCGCCGGGCCAGAGCAAGCTGTATTGTTCTGCGGCAGGGGCAGCGTTCATGGAATACTCCGGTGAATTGGGATGACGCCCAGGGAAGAAGGGCGGTGCGGCCGGCGGGAACGAAAACCGGGCCGCGGAAGGTCAGGCGATCGCTGTTTCGAATCCGGTTTTAGCCTGCTCAGGTTCCACTTCCAGGGGGTAGACGCCGGTATAGCAGGCGTTGCAATATCCGCTGCTGCGGCCGATGGCGCGCATCATGCTTTGCAAAGAAAGAAAATGCAGTGAATCCGCGCCCACGTGGCGGCGGATTTCCTCCACGGTCATGCGATGGGCGATCAATTCATCGAAGGTTCCGAAATCCACCCCCATGTAGCACGGATGCGTGATCGGCGGGCAGGTGATGCGCAGGTGAACCTCGCGCGCGCCGGCCTCGCGCAGAAGTTTCAGGAGCGGTCCGGCGGTGTTGCCGCGCACGATGCTGTCGTCGATCACCACCACGCGCTTATCGCGCAGGTTCTCCTCGAGCGCGTTGAACTTGAGCGCCACGCCCTGCTTGCGCAGGCTGTCGGTGGGCTCGATGAAGGTCCGCCCGATGTAGCGGTTCTTGATGAACCCGTCGTTGAACGGGATGCCGCTCTCGCGGGAATAACCAATCGCCGCCGGTATCGAGGAATCCGGAACCGGGATGACCACGTCGGCCTTCGCCGGCGCCTCGCGCGCCAATTCTTCCCCCAACCGCTGACGAACTTGGTGGACGCTGAGCCCATCCCAGATCGAATCCGGGCGGGAGAAATAAATGTGCTCGAAGGTGCACAGCGCCAGCGGGTTGGCCGGCGGCAGCGCCTGCAATACCGAAAGAGCGGTGTTGCTCAGGCGGATCACTTCGCCCGGCTTCACCTCGCGGATCGCCTCGCAGCCGATCGTGCGCAGCGCGCAGGATTCCGACGCGGCCGCGTGCCCGCCGCTGGGCAGCCTGCCGATCGAAAGCGGCCGGAAACCCCACGGATCGCGCACGGCGAACACGCCCTCGCGGGTGAGGATGACCAGCGAGTATGCGCCGCGCCAGTTCGGCATGGTTTTCCGGATCCGTTCTTCCCAGGTGGCGCCTTCGGCTCCGGCCAACATCATCGTGATCACCTCGCTGTCGGACGAGGACGAGAGGCCCACGCCGCGCTGCAGCAGCTCCCGCCGCAGGGCGTAGGTGTTGATCAGGTTGCCGTTGTGGGCGATGGCCAGCGGACCGTAACGTGTTTCGATGAGGAACGGCTGCACGTTGCGGAGTACCGAGGAGCCGGTGGTGGAGTAGCGGGTGTGCCCGATGGCGTATGAGCCACGCAGGGAGCGGAGGTTTTCCGGGGTGAACACATGCGAGATCATCCCCACGTCTTTGTGGACGCGGGCGCTCTCGCCATCGCACACCGCGATCCCGGCCGCTTCCTGGCCGCGGTGCTGCAGTGCGAAGAGCGCGAAGTAGGCCATGCTCGCCACGTCTTCTTTGGGGGCGAAGATCCCCACGATCCCGCATTCTTCGCCGGGCTGATCATCGAAAAAAGTTTTTTCAGCCATCGATCCGACCTTCCGCGAAAATATCGCCGGAAACAGAAGGACACGAAGAGTTGTGCATCATCCTTCGTGTCCCTGATTTTTCCGGACGCGGATTCCTCTGCTTCATTTTACACCTTTGCTCCCGAGAACGATTGATCGTCGGCGATGACCTTGCGGGCTTGAGACTTCTGGAATTCGGTCACGCGTTCGGCCAAAGCCGGATCGGCGATGCCGAGGATCTTGGCCGCCAGCAGCGCCGCGTTGGCCGGGTCCAGCACCACCGCCGGAGCGATGCCGGAAGGCATGCGCAGCGATGAGAAAATATCGACGCCGCCGAAAGCCTCGGAGGGGGGCGGACAGGCGATCACCGGGGCGCGGACCTGGCCGTCGACGAAGGCCGAAAGCGCATTGCTCCGGCCCGCGACGGTGATATATACCTTCGGCCGCGGATCGGATTCGTACTCGCGCAATATGTCGATCACATGCTGGGGGGTTTTGTGCGCCGACCCGATGCGCACCGCCGTTTGCACTCCGAGCGCCCGCACCACGTCGAGGATTTTGCGGCAGTGCTCCTCGTCGACCTTCGAACCCATGAGGATGACGACCAATGCGTTGGACATGAAGGCTCCTTCACCTACCCTCTCCTCTGTCCTCCCCCGTTGACCGAAGGTCGACGGGGGAGGGATGGGAGAGGTTTCTTCCTCCCCCATTACCCCTGGTAATGGGGGAGGATAGAGGAGGGGGTCAAAGTATTCCGGCTCTCGTTAAGTTTTCTACGATCCTCGGTTCGGCCGGATACGCCGCCGGCTCGAACTTTTTGCCGGTGAGCATCTCGTAAATTGAAATATATCGCGAGCTGGCGGCGATCCATAGATCGTCGGGCAGCACGGGCGGCTCGCCCTCTCCCCGATAACCGCGCTCGGCGTACGCCAGCCGCACCAGTTCCTTGTCGTAATTTTCCGGCTCTTCCCCCGCCTCAAAGAGTTTGCGGTACGTATCCGCCTTCCAGAAGCGGGAGGAGTCCGGCGTGTGCACTTCATCGATCAGTATCACCCGCCCGTCGGGGGTCAGCCCCAATTCATACTTCGTATCCACTAAAATCAACCCGGCCCTCGCGGCCACTTCCTGCCCGCGGCGAAAGATCGCCAGGGCGGCGGCGCTGACCTTATCCCACGTGGCCGAATCGACCAAACCCTTGGCGACCACTTCGGCGCAGGTCAGGCGCTCGTCGTGCGTCCCGTCCTCGCCCTTGGTGGTCGGGGTGAGGATCGGCGCGGGCAGCGACTGGTTTTTTTTCAACCCCTCGGGGAACGTGTAGCCGTAGATTTCGCGCTCGCCGAGCGAATAGCGGTACCACAGCGCCGTGGTCGTTACGCCGGTGATGTAGCCGCGCACGACTACTTCCACCGGGAAACGCTTGACCGTGTGCGCCACGATCGTATTCGGATCCGGGATGGCGATCATCTGATTATCGATCAGGTCACGCGTGGCGTCGAACCAAAAAGCCGAAAGCTGGTTGAGCACCTGGCCCTTGTACGGGACGCGCGCGAGAACCCGGTCGAAGGCTGACAGCCGGTCGGTGGTGACGAACAGTTTCCGCGCTCCGTCGAGCGAGTACCAATCGCGCACCTTGCCTTCATGCCGATCCGGCAAGGGAAGATGGGTTTTATCGAGCGCCAGGGGAACGACCGCGCCGATCTGTTGAGAAGACAGCATCACCGGCCTCCCGTAACGATTCTCACTGCCCGGCGGCCGGTCCCGGAAGCCATGGCGGCGAGCGCGGCCTTGAGCGCGTCGATGAGGATGAAGGGAGCCACCCCGGCGGCAATTCCTGCGGCGAGGTTACCGTGTAGGAAGAAGATGGTGAGCCAGGTTGCGCCCATGGCGTAGATGGCGAAGATCCCGGCCGCGCCGGCTAATAGTTCCGCACCCGGTAGGCGGCCGCGCGCGTGTTCCGCCGTCCATCCGGCGGCAAAGGCACCGGCGATGAAACCGATGAGGTATCCGGCGTCGGGTGTGAGCCATACGGCCGGGCCGAGCATGCGCGCGTCCAGCGGCAGTCCGGCGGTGATCGCTCCCAGATAGGCCACCTGGCTCAGCGCGCCATCGCGCGGGCCGAGGACCAGGCCCGCGAGTAGTACCGCCAGCACTTGCAACGTAACAGGCACAGGCGTAAAGGGCAGGGTGATGGTGACCCGGGCCGCAAGGACAGTAATAGCAGCGAAAGCGCTGATGGAGGTGATGCGGGCGACGGAGCGGGCGGATAGAAAAGTTCGAGCCTGGGTTGACAGCATGCGCTCTCCAAAGGATCGGTTGGAATTTTCGAATCTTGCCATGGAAGCCGACAGGGTTAATTATAAAGCCGGTGGGGGATTCTCTGCGCTTGGGATTATTGGGCACGCGCGACCGATTCCTCGGCCTCTAAAGAGGTCTCGGAATGACATACTGCGAATGTCATCCCGAGGAGCCCTGAAAAGGGCGACGAGGGATCGGTGACGCATGGGAGAAGATGGCTCGCTTTAAGTGAGAAGGTAGCCGGGACTTTATCGCGCTATCGATTCCTCTCCCCCAAAAGGGGGTTCGATGCTCCGCCTACGGATTTTCATAGATGGAAAGAACCGTCACGCCGTCCAGCATCCATTGTTTGACTGGTTCGTGCTGGGAAGTCCAGGCGTAGAAGTCGTTCGGTTCGGTGTTGTTGTCGTAGAAGAGGATTTTATGGTTTTGGACCACGACGATATCCGCCCGGGTGTAATCCTCTTGGACGGCGGGGAACGGTAGATCCGGTCCGAAAACGCTGGTCGAGTTGGGAGGCACGGCCAACAGGACATCGGAACGCAGTACCCCGATCAATTGATAGTACAAAAGAACCCGGAAGCTCGAGCCCTCCACCCAAACCGAATCGCCGGGTTTGGCGTTTGCATTGATGTAGCGGACCGCCTCGATATACATGTCGCACCAATACGTCGGTTCCAAACCCAGTTCCACGGCCCCGGCAAGACCTCCCACTTGTTCGGAGTAGTAGGACAGTAGGTGCGGATAGAGCCGGATGGTGGCGAGAATAGGCGAGAGGACCAGCAGGATTCCAATGGCGGCGGAAACCGCATAAGCTAGGATCGGGGCGCGGAGATGGCGCAGAAGCACCCGCACAAGCTGTGCCAGTCCGGCGAAACCGATCCCGGCCAGGGCGGCGAGGAAGGGAAAAGCCGCCATGCTGAATCGTTCGCCATCGAAGGCGGTGAACCTCCCGCTGGTTTGTATCAGCAGAGGCGCAAGCGCGTTGAAAAGGAGGAATAATCCGAACGGCCGAATTCGCCGGCTGATGGCCGAGCGCGCGATCCCCGCCAGGTAGAGCAAGGTTGTCCCCAGTGGGACGACCGCAGCGATCAGAACAAACGGATAGTGCCAAGGCGTGGTTGTGTAGATCCGGCCAAGGTAGAACTCTCGGTTCATCCAGTGGGCGAGGAACGGAAACAGAAAGAACTCTATCAACCGGCCGATGGTGTCGTAATACAACCACGGCCATAGCACAAAGAACACGGGAACCGCCACCGCACCCGCGATCAACACTCGGATAAGCAGATGCTCTTTCCGGTGAATCAGCAACACCCATAGGAGCAGCGTGGGCAGGAGAAAAATGGTATCGATCTTGACGGAAAGCGCCATTCCCCAGGCGACGCCCAGGAGCAGGCTGTACCGGACTTGTGTGCTTTCCTTGGTGCGCCAGAAGATATACGCCACGATGACGGACATCGCGGCGACCGGCATGTCGAGTTCGATCAGGTGGGCGTGGAAGAAGAAACGCGGCATGGTGAAGAGCGCAACAATCGATGCGATCCCCGCCAGGCGGTTTATTTCCTCCGCCACCAGTTTGTAAAGCAGCGCGGCCATCACGCCCACCAACAGGATATTCCCAAGGCGATGCGCCGTCAGGTCGTCGGTGAAGTGACGGGCGACGGTCCAGATCAAGCCGGAATAGATCCTCACCAGCGGCGGATGCTCGTGGGCCACATCCCACGCCTTGCGGATCGCTTCGGGATTCATCGCGCCGATCGGGTCGGAGATCAGCTGTTGATACCATGTTTCGTAGGAATTCGAAGAGGCGATATAGACGGGCTCATCCCACGTAACGCCGATTCCGCCGGTGGTCAGGAGGAGGACGGTGACCGTTATCAATCCGATGGCGACGGCGATTTTATTCGAAGAGCCGGCAGCGGAGCGCATGCAATGTCCTCAAGGCCGTAAGGAAATGGATTTGGTTCCTGAGGTGTTCGGCATACTGGGGGGAGCGGAATGTTCACATCCCCAGCGCGTAATCCACGCCGTTGAGGAAAACCTCCAGACCCTGCTGGCCGCGTTCGCCGCGCCCGAAGCGCGGATGCTGCCATTCGTAAATGTGGTCCTCGGGGTGCGGCATGAGTCCGAGCACGTTGCCTTTGGCATTGCAGATTCCGGCGATATCGGCAAAGGAGCCGTTGGGGTTGTCGGGGTAGGTGCCGTTGGCACTCTCCCCGTCGGGGAAGACGTAGGCCAGCGCCAGCTGGTCTTGCGCCTCGAGAGTCTTGAGCGCCTTGGGGTCGCCGAGGAGGAAGCGGCCCTCGCCGTGCGCCACCGGGCAATAGACCAAGTCCTCCAGATCGCGGGTCCACACGCACTTCTGGGAGACGGGTTTGAGGTAGATCCAGCGGCACTCGAAGCGGCCGCTTTTATTAAAAGTAAGCGTCGCACGGCCGGCGTTGGGCGAGGCTTTCGTCTTCGGAGCGGTTTTAATTTTGGCTTTCCCCTTCACAACCGGTTTCTTCCGCTCCGAGGCGGCGGGACGCGATGCCGGAAGGTCGGGCAGGATCCCGGCTTTGACCAGCGCCTGGAAGCCGTTGCAGATTCCGATCACCGGCTTGCCGCTCTCGACGAACTCGCGCATCTGGTCCGAGAAAAACACATTCATCTCGAGGGCCATCAGCTTGCCGCCGCCGAGCGCGTCGGCGTAGGAAAAGCCGCCGGGAATGCACAGAATCTGGTAATCCTCCCATTTCGCGTCGCCCCGGCGCAGCTGGTTGATGTGGACGATGTCCGCGTCGGCGCCGGCTTCTTCCATCGCGTTGGCCGCTTCCAGGTCTCGGTTGATGCCGTTGGCATGCAGGATCAGGGCTCGTGGTCTCATAATAGAATCTTCTCTCCGTTTGAGCGATTACTTAAGGACCATAGACCATAGACCATCGGTCAAGCATGGCGGGTCATGGTCCATGGTCGATCGTCGATGGTCCTATTGCTTGTCTCCCATCCACGCTTCGACGAGGACGTCCACCGGGAGCGAGATCAGCCGATCGTCCGGTGTGCTGACGTTCAGCCAACGGGCGGCGGTGGTGGTGCCGATGCGGCGTACGTAGCGCGCCGTGCCGCCCAGGAATTCGCCTTCGAATGCCAGGACTTGGCTGGGGTGGACTTCCACGAGCAGCCGGCCGTTGGATTCGCTGAACAGATCGGTGACCGAATCTCCCGCGTCGAGGGTGAGCGTCATCCCGAGCCGTCCGGCTAGGCACATCTCGGCCGCGGAAACCGCCAGCCCGCCCTCGCTCAGATCGTGGCAGGATAGCACCAACCCCTTGGTCATCGCCTTATGCAGACTCTTGTAAAGCGCCGGCGCGTATTCGGGCAGGCTCGGGGCCACTTCGCCCTCCACCGCACCGCCGGTGACGAGGCGGAAGTGGCTGCCGGCCATCTCATCCTTGGTATCTCCCAGGAGGTAGATGGTGCTCCCCTCCACTTTAAGATCCATGGTGGTCGTGCGGTCCACGTCCTCGACGATGCCGACGGCGGAAATGAGCAGCGAGGGCGGAATGGCGTGCTGCTTTCCGTCGGAGCCGAGGTATTCGTTGTTGAGCGAATCCTTGCCGGAGATGAACGGCAAACCGTACGCGACGGCCGCGTCGTAACAACCGCGGCAGGCGGCCACCAGGCTGCCGAGCGTTTCCGGCCGGAGCGGATCGCCCCAGCAGAAGTTGTCGAGGAGTCCGATGTGCTCCGGGTCGGCGCCGACCGCCACCGCATTGCGCACCGCTTCGTCGATCACGCTCACCGCCATGCGGTACGGGTCGGCCTTGCCGATCTCGGGGTTAAAGCCGTTGGAGAGGGCAATCGCGCGCGGGCCCGGCGTTCCGACGGGCACGAGCACGCACCCGTCGGATGGTCCGTCGTTTTCCACGCCGACCAGCGGCTTGACGGTCGTTCCGCCCTGCACCTCGTGATCGTACACGCGGATTACGTCCGATTTGGAGGCGATGTTGGGATGCGCCAGGAGCTTCAGCAGCACGTCCTGGCAATCCACCGGCTTGGAACTCAACGCGCGTTGCTTTTTAACAACCTCCGGCCTGGGCGACCTGGCCTTGAGGTGGCGGCAGGGTTGGCCTTCGTCGAGGAATTCGCATGCCAGGTCGAGCACCGGCTTGCTGTTGTAGCGCACCCGCATATGGCCGTCTTTGGTAAATCGGCCGATGTCGGTGATGGAAACGTCGAATACGGCGCAGATTTTTTCGAGATCCGCGATTTTATCCGCCGGGACGGCGAGGACCATGCGTTCCTGCGCCTCCG
>JBEKLP010000088.1:0-8946 GCA_050010135.1 Anaerolineales bacterium | reverse complement strand
GCAAGCCAGGTCGCCCGCCGCACTGCGTTCGCCACCAGCCTCGCTGGAAGGAGGTGCGGACATGAAACCGATCCGAACGTAGTCCGTCCCGCACCCCTGCCCGATCCCGGCAGGGGTTTCGTTTTCCTATACCGGACATATCACGATGTTTTTCGAAGGAGCCTGTATGAATATTTTCAGACGCCCAATTGCTTTCGCAGCATGGTTTGCGGTTTTCCTCTACGGATGCGCCTCCGCGGCGAATTCCCAGCCTTCCGCCACTCTCACCATCACGCTCACGCCCACCCCGATCGCGACAAGGGCTGCTCCACCGACAGCTACAGTAACAACCGCCGTGATCCGTCTGATTGATGGAACGGGAACCGAGGTTGATCTTCCCGCGCCCGCCGACCGGATTGTTTCCCTCGGACCGTCGAATACCGAAATCCTGTTTGCTCTCGGCGCCCGGGATCAGATCGCCGGCTGCGATCTGACATCGGATTACCCGGCGGAAGCCAAACCGCTTGCCGTGATTGCGGATTACCCGACCTTGAATGTCGAATCGATCGTCGCACTGCAACCGGATCTGATCCTGGCGGCGGAAATCATTTCGCTTGAACAGGTGCAATCGATGCGTTCCCTCGGGTTGAAAGTGTTTTACCTGGCCAATCCGACGTCTCTTCCCGATGATCTTTTTGCCAATATCCGGGCCATCGGCACGCTCACCGGCAAGAGCCCAGAAGGCGAAACCGTGATCACCGGACTCCAATCGCGGTTCGATGCCGTAAAGCAAAAATCGGCCAAGGCCACCTCGACGCCGGTGGTCTATTTCGAGTTGGACGCCACCGATCCAGCGCGCCCTTACATTGCCGGGCCCGGGTCGTTCGTTGACACGCTCATCCACCTCGCCGGCGGAAGAAATCTGGGCGCCGGTCTTTCCTCATCCTGGGCGACGATTTCCGCGGAGGAAATCCTCAGGCAGGATCCGGATATCATTCTGCTGGGCGATACGGGTTACGGCGTCACCGTGGAATCCGTCGCCTTACGGCCGGGGTGGAAAAATCTCAACGCCGTGAAAAACAATGCCGTATACGGAATCGACAGCAACCTGGTTCTACGGCCCGGGCCAAGGCTTGCCGACGGATTGGAAATCATCGCGCGACGGACCCATCCGGAAATCTTCGGAACGGGATAGCCGCCGAAAGCGTCGAGTTCACCCCCCGGCGAAAAAAGAATCACCCAAAAAGATGATGGCCGGGAAACAACGTTCCAATCGGGGTTGACACTACGTTCTGCGGCTGTGATAATCCCACTGCCCGCCAAACCACCCCGATGGACCTTTCGATTCCCATGGAGGCCATCGCAACGGAGAAACCTATGACCCCCGATCTATTGAAAAAAGCCGCTGAAGACCAGGTGAAATTCATCTGCCTGCAATTCACCGATGTTACCGGAACGGTGAAGAGCACGGATCTTCCCGTCGACCGACTGCAAGGAGCCCTGGAAAGCGGTGTCTGGTTCGACGGCTCCTCGGTGGAAGGGTTTGCGCGCATCCAGGAATCCGACATGATGCTGCGGCTCGACCCCACCACCTACCAGGTGCTTCCCTGGAGCGAAAACGAACGTCGCCGGGCTCGGATTCTATGCGACATCTTGAGCGCGGACGGCACCCCGTTTCCCGGAGATCCGCGCGGGGGGCTCAAGCGCATTCTGGCCAAAGCCGCCCAAAAAGGGTGGCTGTTCAACACCGGCCCGGAACTGGAATTCTTTCTGTTCCGCCGCGACGGGACGACGATCCACCCCGTTCCGCATGACAGCGGTTCCTACTTCGATTTTTCCGCGCGCGACGAAGCCCAGCGGGTGCGCAGCCAGATCATGATGGCGTTGCAATCGATGGGTCTCGAGGTGGAGATGGGGCACCACGAAGTGGCTCTGGGCCAGCACGAGATCGACTTCAAATACGCCGATGCCCTGATCACCGCCGACAACGCGGTCACGTTCAAGTACACCGCCAAAGCCATTGCGAATATCCACGACCTGACCGCCACCTTCATGCCCAAGCCGGTCTTCGGCATCAACGGCTCCGGGATGCACACCCACATGAGCATCTTCGACCGGAGCGGCAATAACCTTTTCTTCGATCCCAAGGATGAGTTCCATCTCAGCCCGATGGCCTATTCCTTCATGGCCGGGCTGATCGCCCACGCGCGTTCCCTATGCGCGATCGTCGCCCCGAGCGTAAACTCCTACAAGCGGATTGTCCCCGGCTACGAAGCCCCCGTGTTCGTCTGCTGGGCGCAGGTGAACCGCTCGGCGCTGATCCGCATTCCGCGCTATACCCCGGGCAACGACAAAGCCACGCGCATCGAACTGCGCTACCCGGATCCTTCCTGCAATCCGTACCTGGCGTTTACCGCGATGCTCGCCGCCGGGATGGACGGAGTGGAGCAGAAGCTGCGGCCGCCCGCGCATGTCAACAACGTCGATGTATATCATCTGACCCCGGGGGAAGTGGCCGCGCGGGGAATCCCCATCCTGCCCGGATCGCTGGCGGAAGCACTGGACGACCTGGCCAAGGACTCCGTATTAAAGGAAGCCCTCGGGCAGAATCTGTACGAAGCCTTCGCCCGGGCCAAGAGCGCCGAGTGGGACGACTACCGGATTCACGTGACGGACTGGGAAATTGAACGGTATCTTGAAAACGCCTAAGGTTTAGCTCGTAAAAAAACCGCCGCGAAAAACGCGGCGTTTTTTTATTCCGGGGAAATTCCACGCGAAAGTTATTCCGGGCGCGAATCCTGCGGGGGGACTTCGTCGCGGACCTTCGATCCGGCTCCGTCGGAATGCGCGGGTTCCTGCATCCAATCTTCAAAAATAACCGAGCGGTTTCGCCCCTGGCGTTTGGCCTGGTAGAGGCTCCGATCCGCCTGGTCCACCAGGATCTGCGACTGCAGCAATCCCTCGCGGAGCGAGCCGATCCCCAGGCTTACGGTTGTATGCTGCAGGAATTTCGGGTCGTTTTCCACGAGGTTGCGCACTTTCTCCGCCACAATCCACGCCCCCTCGGCATTGGTTTCCGGCAGGATGATCGCAAATTCCTCGCCCCCGTAGCGGGTCACCACGTCCAGCCCGCGCCGCGCTCCCAGCGTGATGCATTCCGCAATTTCCTTGAGGGCTTCATCCCCCGCCGGATGACCGAAGGCATCGTTGTACCCCTTGAAAAAATCGATGTCGATTATGATCACAGCCAGGTCCCGTTTATACCGCTGGGTGCGTTCTGTTTCCTTCTGCAGGATAATCTCAAAATACCGCCGGTTGTGCACTCCCGTCAATCCGTCGGTCAGGGATAACTCCCGCACCTGGGCGTGCAGTTGCACGTTTTTGATCGTGGAGGATAGCTGGCGCACCAAGGTTGCCAGCGGATCCAGGTTTCCTCCGTCGAAAGCCACGTAGCCCAGTTTCTCGTCCTGGTAGAACAGCGGCAGCAACGCCAGGCTGAACGGTTCATCCTGCGGGTACAAATCCGGGGGAGGAAAATGCCGGGTGTTGAACCGCACGGCCGGCGCATCACTCTCCAATGGGCGCAGCAAACTCACTCCCACCGGATCCTTGCCTTGCGGTTCGAAAAAGACAACGTGGCAGGTTCGCACGCCCACTTGCGGTAAATCCTCCCGTAAGGCGGTGTAGAGCTGATCCTCCTCCGAGGAGGAAATCAACCGGGCCGTCAGCAACCCCATGCTCTCGTCGCGGCTCTTCCGGTTCACCTGCAACCGCGTATACCGCCGGTCGGCGCTTTCGCTCAGTATGGTCCGCGCTTGATGCAGGATGTCCTCCGCGCGCTCGGCGCGCGAGGATCCGTCCCCGCTTTTTAGAACGTCATGCGCCCCCTGCCGCAGCACGGTGACCGCGGCCTGCCACAGGTTGGCGTTGTCGTCGCTCCGCATCTCAATCCGCTGCAGAACTTCGGTCAACGAATTCTGGAAATGGGATAAGTCATTGTCTTCCAGACTTTGTAAAAAACCATCCACCAACCGTTCGCAAAAAGCCAGGTAGTCATCGCTTTGCGCTTGGGAGTCCTTCGCCAGGACCGCCTCCAGCATCCTCTGCGCCAATCCATCCCGGATTTGTTGCGGGGAGTCGTTTGGATTCGCGGCCGTGCCGCTCGTGCTGACCGCCGATTGAATAGCTGTGTCCGGCAGACATCCGCAGGATTGGCGCGGCACAAGCCAAGTCGCCACGCGCGTCAATTCCGGCAGCGGTGTCAAAGGCTGTTCGATCCGTTTGTGCAGCATCAGGAGCGCGCGATACCCCGTCTCGAACAGGGGATAATGGACGCTGGTCAACGGGGGCACCTGCGCCAGGCTTTCCAAGACGTCGTCAAACCCGGCGACCGCCACATCCCAGGGAATCCTGATGCCGGCCTCTCGCAGGGCTTGCATCGCGCCCAAGGCGGACATATCGTTGCTGCACATCACAGCGGTGAATTTCACCCCCGATTGGATCAGCCTTTGGGTGGCGTTGTAGCCGCCGACCCTCCAATGTTGTCCGTATTCCAGCAGCCGGGGATCGTCGCATATATTCTGCTGCTGTACGATTTTGCGGTACGCCAACACCCTGGCGGCGGTGTCGCCGATATCCTGTTCATCGCCCGCGATGAACGCAATTTCATGGTGGCCATGCTGGATCAAATGCTCCATCACCTGCCGGATTCCCCCCTCGTTGTCAACGACAATGGCGGGGTAACCGGAATCCGCCCCCAAAACGAACACAGGGAAGCCGTCGTCCACCAGTTTCCGCGCATAGCGAATTCGCTCTTTCGACCGGAGGGGAGCCACGAAAATCAATCCGTCGGTGTTCCAGGGACCAACGGGGACGAAATCCGTTTCCGGGTCCAATTCGGGCCAAGCCGGCCGATGCAGATTGGGGCCCACCTGGCGGGCCACGCCGCAGGCGATCATGAGATTGATGTTCTTCTCACGGGCCGCCTCCTGTATGCCGCGTATTATCGGAAAAGCAAAGGGGATCGGATGCGATCCCTCATAGAGGTGATAGCCAAAAATAACACCAATCGTAGACCGCTTTACGGTGCCCATGATGGCCGATATTTCTCCGCGGGATCGTCCGCGATTGAATTGTATCCTATATCGAGGGGTTGAATCCATTGTCGGCGGAATTTTTATGGTGGATATACCATCTTGCCGGGGGAGTCCGCAGAACCCGGTGCGACCGAATCCATACCGCGCATTTCCGCAGTGATTTCCGGCTGATAAGATTAATCAGCAATTTATGGCGAATGGCTTTTCTACGGCATCGGTTTATTCACGGTTTTGGTCCTTACCCCGCCGGAATGTGCGGGTTCCACTATCCAGTCTTCGAAGACGGCATAGCGATCGCGGCCCTGATGCTTGGCCTGATACAGCGCGCGGTCCGCTTGGCTTACCAGTTCTTGAGAGCGCAGTTGATCGCCGCGCAGTGAAGCGATCCCAAGGCTGACCGTGAGTTTGCGCAAAAAGTGCGTCTCCGCTCTCAGTTGCCCATGGATGTTTTCGGCTACGATGCGCGCGCCTTCCCGGTCGGTTTCCGGAAGGATGACCGCAAACTCCTCCCCGCTGTAGCGGGTGACCACATCCAACCCGCGCCGCGCGCCATCGCTGATGCAGCGCGCCACCACACGCAGCGCCTCGTCGCCGGCGGGATGCCCAAACAGGTCGTTGTATTCCTTGAACCGGTCGATATCGATCATCACCAAAGCCAGGTCGCGGTTGTATCGCTGGCTGCGATCCATTTCTTTTTGCAACAAGATCTCAAAATATCGCCGGTTGTATACGTCGGTCAAGTCGTCGGTGAGCGAAAGTTCGCGCACCTTGTTATGCAACTGCGCACCCTTAATCGCAGAGGCCAGTTGAACCACCACCATCGCCAGCGGTTCCAGATCCTCCCCGTCGAAGGCGACGTACCCCAGACTCTCTTCCTGGAAAGACAAGGGAAGCAGGGCCAGGTTAAGGGGCTCGTTCTCCGGATACAGACCGGAGGGTGGAAAATGCCGACTTTCGAATCGCAAAGGCGACATCTTCCGGTCCGGGGCACATATGACGCTCCCGGCCACCGGGTCGTCATCTCGCTTCTCAAAAAACACGACTTGGGCACTGCGCACTCCCACCTTGGGCAGATCTTCCGCGAGTGTGCCGTGGATTTGATCCTCATCCAACGAGGAAAGCAGCCGGGCGGTCAGGCGGCCCATGGCTTCATCATGATATATCTGCAACAGTTGCAGTCGCATATACCGCCGCCGGGTGCTTTCGCTTAATAGCGTACGCGCCTGGTGCAGAAGATCCTCCCCGCGGTTTCCGCCAACCGATCTCGCCGCATCCACCCGGATTCCGCGTGTCCCGAGGCGCAACACGGAGATGGCGGCCTGCCAGGAATGGGCGTCGTCGTCATTGCGCTCGATTCGCTGCAAAACCTGAATGAGGGCGACCCGGAAGTGGGAGAGATCGCCGTCCTGCAGACTTTGCAGGAAACCCTCCACCAGCTCGGCGCACAATATGGAGGTTTCACCGGGATTGGCCAGCGCGGATTCCGCCTGCAGCGCCTCCTTCATGGCCTGCGTCAGTTTCGCTTTCAGAAGAGCCGGATCAAGCTCGGCCTCCCGGAGAGGGTCTGCGGTATGCAGGACGGCGGCGCTGACAATTTCCGGAAAACACCCGCAGGATTGCCTCGTTATCAAACGGGCGGATACCCGCACCGTCTCGGGGAGGGCTCCCGGCCCATCCTCGATCCGCTTGCGGATCAGCAGGAGTGCGCGGTAGCCGGTTTCAAACAGCGGATAGTGCACGCTGGTCAGCGGTGGAATCTGGAACAAAACCTCCGGCTGGTCGTCGAAGCCCGTAACAGCGACGTCCCAAGGGATACGCAACCCGGCTTCGCTCAATGCCCGCACCACCCCCAAGGCGGATTGATCATTGCTACACATAACGGCGGTGAGCTTCACGCCGGATTGCAGCATGCGATTCATCGCGGTATACGCCGCTGCATCCCAATGAAACCCGTATTCCAAAAGGCGCGGATCGTCGCTGAGATTCAATTCGCGCACACCCTGCCGGTAAGCTTCGATCCGGGATAGGCTGTCGCCGGGGTCCTGTGGATCGCCGGCGATGAAAGCGATCTCCCGATGGCCATGTCCCACCAGGTGCTCCAGGACCTGCCGGATTCCCCCTTCATTATCCACCATGATCGTGGGAGAACCGCAACCGCTCCCGATGAAGAGGATCGGGAAATGATCCTGCTCAAGCCGATTTACGTATTGGATGCGCTCTTCAGAACGCAGGGGAGAAAAAACCAAGAGGCCATCGGTGTTCCACGGTCCGATGGGAACAAAATCCATGCCCGGATGGGATTCCGGCCAAGCCGGGCGAAACCGGCTTTGCTCATTTCCATGGAGCATACCGCATGCAACCAGAAGGTTGACGCCCTGCTCGCGGGCCGCCGTCTGGATCCCGCGAAGGACGCCAGTATAGAACATGGTAGGGGACATCCCCGTGTATAAATGGTTGTCCAATAAAACGCCGACCGTATATCGATGCCGGCTTTCTCTGGCTGCCATCGTTCGATCCGCTTCCTTGTCCGAAGGATGTATCCTCCAATTGTATATCATTCCGCGGGATCGGAGCGGGGGTGAATGCGTCCCTAATCCAAAGGTGCAACCGCCATTTCCTTCGGGAGGAGAATTATTTTTCGGACCGATTAACCGACGATCCTTCGCCGGATTTGGATTCTCTTGCGCGGAGATCGCTCGCGGGTTCCCCGCCGAGAACGGTCGGTCTTCATCCTGGAAAAACGTGCACCCTGGTGTCGGCGACCGATGCCGCGATGGACAATCCGTTTCGATTCGAGCTTGGAGAAATCAACGTAAAAGGATCAACCTGGGCGATGGGTAGCGCACCGGCGGTTTTCTATTCCCCATAATCCGCGGCGGGTCGAGTTACTCGCCCGGTTTTTTCGCATGGGCGGATTCACCCATCCACTCTTCAAAAATTACCGTCCGATTCCGCCCCTGATTTTTAGCCTGATACAGAGCCCGATCCGACTGGTCGACGAGCGTTGCGTGGTTCAATTGATCCCCGCTTAATGAGGCAATCCCGAGACTGACGCTGATCTTGCGGAGGAACCGGGCGTCGGCGCTGACATGCTCGCGGATGGTTTCGGCGACAAACCAGGCGCCGTTGGTATCCGTTTCGGGAAGGATGACGGCAAATTCCTCGCCGCCAAACCGGGTGACAACATCCAGCCCGCGCCGGGCATTGTTCGTGATATCCTCCGCCACCCGCCGCAGCGCCTCGTCTCCCGCCGGATGTCCGAAGGAATCGTTGTACGGTTTGAAATGGTCGATGTCGATCATGATGGTTGCGAGCGGCCGGTTGTAGCGTTGGCTTCGTTCCACTTCCTTTTGCAAAAGGATTTCGAAGAACCGCCGGTTGTGGACTCCCGTCAATGCGTCCGTCAGGGAAAGTTCGATCACTTTGGTGTGCAACTCCGCGCTTTTTACCGCCGAGGCGAGCTGGCGGACAACCGTCGCCAGCGGAATTAAATTTTCGCCGTCGAATACCGCATAGCCCATTTTTTCTTCCTGGAAGACAAGCGGCAGCAGGGCCAGGTTAAACGGCTCATTTTCCGGATACAAACCCTTCGGAGGGAACTGACGGGAGGTAAATCGCAGCGGGGGCGAGTCGGGTCGATACGTTCTCAGTCGGCTCCCGCCGGCCGAATCGCCCTCCTGCGGTTCGAAAAACGCGACATATCCGCTGCGAATCCCAACGTGCGGCAGGTGTTCCTGCAGGATCGAATAAATTTGATTTTCATCCAGGGAAGAAAGCAGCCTGGCCGTCAGCCGTCCCATGGCCTCCTCGTTTTGAGTTTGCTGAAGATGCATCCGCATATACCGACGCCGCGCGCTTTCACTGATCAAGG
>JBEKLP010000087.1:0-9130 GCA_050010135.1 Anaerolineales bacterium | reverse complement strand
CGTTTTATCGGGAAGAAAGATCACCATATCGCGGTCAAAGGTCTGGGCGATATTGTTCATGATCGCCTGGAGGATGCTTTCCAGGCTGTTCGTGGCCGAGAGGTCGCGGCTCAAGCCGTACAGTGAAGCGGTCTCGACCCGGCGCCGCTCGGCGGATTCGGCTTGGTCGCGGAGGCTGGTGGCCAGCTGGCTGATGACGAAACCCACCGCGAAAAATCCGGCGAAGGTGAGAAGGTATTCCGTATCGGCGACCGCGAAGGTCAGATACGGTGGAACGAAAAAGAAATCGAACGTCAATACGCTTAAAAAGGCGACCAAAATGGACGGGCCGCGTCCCAATCGAATGGCGGCGATCACCACCCCCAGCAGGTAGATCATCACCAGGTTTGTGGGTGCGATGAGACCGCGGAAGAAAAAACTCAACCCCGATGCGGCCACCACCAGTAGAATGGCCGACAGATAGCGGTTCAGCGGGCGATGGGGAATAAATCTTCTTACCGGAGCAGGATAGGCGGCCTCCGGTTCCCCGCTGATGACGAATACGTCGATCGGGCCGCTTTCCCGAATTAATCGATGGACCAGGGATGTTTGCAGCCAATCCTGCCACGGCGGCCGGGCCGGCTTTCCGACGATGATGCGGGTGACGTTGTTCTTGCGGGCATATTCCAGCAGCACCTCGTGCAGGGGGGATCCCACAAGTGTGACCGTCTTCCCGCCCAACTCCTCCACCCGGTGGAGGGTTCGTGCGATCCGGTCGCGCTCCGCGTCCGAGATTCTGGCGTGCTCGGGCGTTTCGACATACACCGCCAGCCAATCGCAATTCAGTTCGCCGGCCAGCCTTCGCGCGGAACGGACCAACCGTTCACTGAGCGCGCCGGGGCTGATGCACACCATCAGTCGTTCGCCCGCGGCCCAGGGTCCGGCGATGGATTTATCCTGCATGTAGGTTTGCATCTGGCCTTCGACGCGCTCGGCCGCAAACCGCAAGCTCATTTCCCGCAGGGCGGTCAGGTTGCCTTTGCGGAAAAACTGCTGGATCGCGCGGGCTGCCTGATCGGGGATGTATACCTTGCCTTCCTGCAGCCGCTTGAGAAGTTCTTCCGGCGGGAGGTCCACCACTTCGATCGTGTCGGCTTCTTCCAGCACCGTATCGGGAAGGGTCTCCCGGACCTTCACGCCGGTGATCTGGGCGATCACGTCATTGAGGCTTTCGATATGCTGGATATTGAGGGTGGTGTAGACGTTAATCCCGGCGTCCAAGAGGTCTTCCACATCCTGATGGCGCTTGGGATGTACCGATCCGGGCACGTTGGTATGCGCCAACTCATCCACTAGGGCGATTTGTGGGTGGCGCGCGAGCACCGCTTCGACGTCCATCTCAGTCAAATCGACGCCGCGGTGCTGCACCGTCTTGCGCGGAATGATCTCCAGCCCCGCGAGCAGAGCTTCGGTGTCGATCCGGCCGTGGGTTTCGACGTACGCCACCACCACATCCACACCCTCAGCCCGGCGCATCCGCGCGGCTTCCAGCATAGCAAAAGTTTTGCCAACCCCGGCCGCGTACCCGAGGAAGATCTTCAGGATGCCGCGGCGGCGCGCCGTATCCTCAGCCTGGATTTTCGCCAGCAGAGTTTCAGGGTTTGGGCGGGATGGTTCCGGGGGTGTCATCTGCTTCTATTGTATAGCGTCCAGTGCAAGGTTCAACTGCAAGACGTTAACCCGCGATTCGCCGAGGAATCCCAGTTGCCTTCCTTCGGTGTACTCATTGACGAGGGCGATCACGGCGCTCTCGGTCAATCCGCGCGCCAGTGCCACCCGGGACGCCTGATAGAGCGCCGCGGCGATCGAAATATTGGGATCCAAACCGCTCCCCGATGCCGTTACCAGATCCACCGGGATCGGTTGGGTATTACCAGGGTCGGCCGCATGCAGAGCCGTGATGCGGGCCCGGACCGCGGCGATGAGGGCGGGATTGAGCGGCCCCAAGTTTGAACCGGACGACGCCGCCGCGTTGTACGGGAAGCCGCTCGTCGCCGAAAGACGGCCCCAGAAATACTTGGGATCGTCAAACGATTGGCCGATCAAGCTGGAACCGGTCACTTTTCCATTCCGTACGATCAGGCTGCCGTTGGCCTGATGGGGAAAAACAAGCTGAGCGATGCCGGTGACCGACAGGGGATAGAGAAACCCGGTGATCAGCGTGAACAGGATCAAAATAAGAATGGCTGGGCGCAATTGATTCCGCAGCATGATCCTCCTCTACACCGCAGCGGTCTTTGTCGATGGGTGCGATCCGCTCTCGTGCAATTCCATCGCGCGGGTTCGTTCGAGAGCCTCGGCGGCCTGCCAGGCAAAATTCCGGAGAATCCGGCTGTCTTCGGCGGGTAAATCCGCGTATGGCCCGCGCCAGATTTGAATTTCGCCGACCAATCCCCAGGCGTTCTCGATCGGGATGGTTCGGTCCGGCTGCCCTTCCGCGGCGGCATCCTTTGGTTCGCCGACGAGGATGCTCTTGGCGTCTTTTTCGGGTTGGAAGCTCACGTTCACCAGCGTTGCCTGGAACAGCCGGCGGATTTGCTGGGCGACCGTGCGGGCTGCGGCTGCCTGGGTGCGCTTTCCGCCAAGCGCCGCGCTTAACTCGTACATGAAAACGGCTTCCCGAGCTTTGACCAGGCTGGCTTGGATGCGCTCCACCACGACCACCGCCACGCCGAGGAAAATCGCCAGTACCAGCCAGCCTTCCAGGTGGCCCACCGCGAAAGTATTAAACGGCGGGATGAAAAGAAAATCGAAGCACATCGCCGCGGCGAGTGCGGCGCTCAAACCCGGTGCCAATCCCCATCGGCTCGCGCTCCAGGCCACCGGCACAAGGTAGACCAAGGCGATTACCGCCTCGCCAAGCGTTTGCCTTCCGATCAGCGCCAAGGAGAGGGTGGTAATGACCACAGTCAGAACAGCCAGCAGACTATTCAGCAGAAGTTGGATGAAAATCGAAATGCGGTTGTTTCTCATGTCGGGTTTTCTCCTTTCAACCTTCCATCGCTCCCTAGCTCAGATGCAACACCGTCAGGAGCATATCGATCAGCTTGATCCCGAGGAAGGGCGCGACCAGGCCGCCGACCCCGTAGATCAGCAGGTTGTCACGCAGCAATCTGGCGGCGCCGACCGCGCGGTAGGGTACGCCCCGGAGGGCGAGTGGAATGAGCGCGATGATGATTAAGGCGTTGAAGATCACCGCCGAGAGGATCGCGCTTTGCGGGGTGGAAAGTCCCATGACGTTCAACACCCCCAACGCCGGATAGGTCAAGGCGAATGCCGCCGGGATGATGGCGAAATATTTGGAGACGTCGTTGGCGATGCTGAAGGTGGTCAGCGCGCCGCGGGTCATCAGCAGCTGCTTGCCGATTTCCACGATCTCGATCAGTTTGGTGGGGTTGCTGTCGAGGTCGACCATGTTGGCCGCCTCGCGCGCCGGCTGGGTGCCGGTGTTCATCGCCACCGCCACGTCGGCTTGGGCCAGGGCCGGGGCGTCGTTGGTGCCATCGCCCGTCATGGCCACCAGCCTTCCGCCGGCCTGGGAGTCGCGGATGAGTTTAAGCTTGGTCTCGGGCGTGGCCTGGGCCAGAAAATCGTCCACCCCGGCTTCGGCAGCGATGGCCGCGGCAGTCAGTGGGTTGTCGCCGGTGATCATGACGGTTTTGATCCCCATCTTCCGAAGCTGGGCGAATCGCTCGCGGATGCCTCCCTTGACGATATCTTTCAGGTGGATCACGCCCAAAGCATCCCCGTTCCGCGTCACCACCAATGGTGTTCCGCCGCCGCGGGCGATGCCGTCCACGGCGTCCTTCAAGCCAGGAGGACTTTGTTTGCCGGCGTCCGACATGAGAATGTACATGGAATCCGGCGCGCCTTTGCGGATGCTCATGCCGTCGATATCCACTCCGCTCATGCGGGTCTGGGCGCTGAAGGGGATGAAGTGCATCGGCGCGGCGGCCGGATGGGCGTCGGCCGTCTCCGGGGCGCCCACCGTACGACCGCGCAAACCGTACTTTTCTTTGACCAGCACGACGATGGAACGGCCTTCGGGGGTCTCATCTGCCAGGGATGCCAATTGGGCGGCTTCGGCCAACCCCTGCGCCGTTACTCCGCCGACGGGTATCAGCTCAACCGCCTGGCGGTTGCCGAGCGTGATCGTGCCGGTTTTGTCCAGGAGCAGCACGTCCACGTCCCCGGCGGCTTCCACGGCCCGCCCCGACATCGCGATCACGTTGCGCTGGATCATGCGGTCCATCCCCGCGATTCCGATCGCCGAGAGCAGACCGCCGATCGTCGTCGGGATCAGGCAAACCAGCAGGGCGACGAGTACCGTGACGGTTACGGGCAGACCGTGGCCAACGGCGTGAACGCTGTAAAGCGAATAGGGCAAGAGCGTGGCGCAAACAATGAGAAAGATGATTGTGAAGCCGGCCAGGAGAATGTTGAGCGCGATTTCGTTGGGAGTCTTCTGCCGCTTGGCGCCCTCCACCAACCCGATCATCCGGTCCAGGAAGCCTTCGCCGGGATCGGTCGTCACGCGGACGATCAGCCAGTCGGAGAGCAGGCGCGTGCCGCCGGTCACCGCGCTGCGGTCGCCGCCGGATTCGCGGATCACCGGAGCGCTTTCGCCGGTGACCGCGCTTTCGTCAACCGAGGCGATGCCTTCGATAATTTCACCGTCGGCCGGGATCGTGTCGCCCGCCTCCACCAGGATCAGGTCGCCCTTGCGCAAATCCGCGGACGATACCGAATCGCAACGCGCATCCCGGCGCGGCTCGCAGAGTTTCTTGGCGATCGTTTCTTTGCGGGTCCGCCGCAATGCTTCGGCCTGGGCTTTGCCGCGCCCCTCGGCCAACGCTTCGGAGAAGTTGGCAAAAAGCACAGTGAACCAGAGCCAGAGGGATACCGTGCCGATGAAACCGGTCGGCGCTTCCCCGTGCCCGAAGAGCGCTTGCACCCAGAGTGCCGTGGTCAGCACGCTGCCGATCTCGACCACGAACATGACCGGATTTCGGATTTCCGCGCGCGGGTTGAGTTTAATAAAGGAATCCAGAACCGCGCGCCGGTACAGTGCGATGTTGCGCGAACCGCGGTGTTTGGTTTGAGCGGTCATGGGATTAATGCCCCAGCATGAGCTGTTCCACGATTGGTCCCAGGGAAAGGGCGGGAATGAAGCTCAACGCCCCGACGATGATGATTACGCCGAGCAGCCAGGCAATGAAGAGCGGCGTGTGCGTGGGCAGGGTCCCCGCGCCGGGCGGAATTTTCTTTTTAGCCGCCAGCGACCCGGCAATGGCCAGAACCGGGATGACCAGCCAGTAGCGCGAGACGAACATGACGATGGCAAGGGCGGTGTTATAGAACGGCGTATTCGCACCAAGCCCGGCGAAGGAGCTGCCGTTGTTATTCGCCGCCGACGAAAAGGCATAGAGCACTTCGCTGAATCCATGCGGGCCGGGATTGAAGATCGTCGCCTGGCCCGCGGGAACGCTCACCGCGATCGCCGTCCCGATTTTGGCCGCCAGGATCGGGATAAGGAGGATGAGCGAGGCCATCTTCATTTCATACGCTTCGATCTTTTTGCCCAGATATTCGGGCGTGCGCCCGACCATCAGACCGGCGACGAAAACCGCCACGATCACGAATGCCAGCATCCCGTATAAACCCGATCCGACCCCGCCATAGACGATCTCGCCCAATTGCATCAGGAACATCGGAACAAATCCGCCCATCGGTATATACGAATCGTGCATCGAGTTCACCGATCCGTTGGAAGCGGAGGTGGTGGCCGTGGCCCATAGCGCCGAGTTGGCGATCCCGAACCGCACTTCCTTGCCTTCCATATTTCCGCCGGATTGCAGTGCGCCAGCGGTCTGGTCGACCCCGAGGGCGGCCAAAGCGGGATTCCCGCTCTGCTCCGCCCATACGGCGATGCCAAGCATGACCGTGAAGAGGATCGTCATGGTCGCTAGGATCGCCCAACCTTGGCGCGTGTCCCCGACCATTTTTCCGAAGGTGTAAACCAGCGCCGCCGGGATCAGGAGGATGGAAAGCACTTCGAGAAAGTTGGAAAACGGAGTCGGATTTTCGAACGGGTGGGACGAGTTGACGTTGAAGAAACCGCCTCCGTTCGTGCCGAGTTGTTTGATCGCAATCTGCGAGGCGGCCGGGCCGACCGCCAGTACTTGGCTGGTCATCGGCTGGCCGGAGGAATCGGTTGCGGGTTGCAGCAACGCTGCGGTTTGATACGGGCTGAGCGTCTGTACAACCCCTTGCGAAACGAGCGCCAGCGCTAAAACCAGCGCCAAAGGCATCAGGATGTATAGCGTGCTGCGCGTCAGATCCACCCAGAAGTTGCCGATGTCCTTCGTGGTGTGCCGTACGATCCCACGGATCAAGGCTACCATCACTGCCATGCCGGTCGCCGCGGAGACGAAGTTCTGCACTGTCAGGGCCGCCATCTGGGTCAGGTAGCTCATCGTCGTCTCGCCGCCGTAACCCTGCCAATTGGTATTGGAGGCGAAGCTGACCGCCGTGTTCCACGACGAATCCGGCGAAACGGCGCCGAGGGCCTGCGGATTGAGCGGCAGGAATGCCTGCAGCCGCTGCAGCGCATACACGGCGATCAGCCCGAGGCCGTTGAAGAGCATCACGGCGACGGCATATACCTTCCAATTCGTTTCTTCTTCCGGATGTACGCCGCACAGGCGGTAGATCAGACGCTCCACCGGACCCAGGACCGGATCGAGAAAAGTGGGTTGGCCCTGATAGACGCGCGCCATGAAGGACCCGAGAGGTTTGGCAAGCGCAAGGAGGACGACAATATAGAAGATTAGTTGGAGCCAGCTGTAAATGGTCATCCGAACCATTCCGGTTTCAACAGTGCCAGGATCAAATAGACCAGTAGCGCCAACGTGATCACTCCGGCGATGAGATAGAGAGTATTCATTTTGAATTCTCCATTAGCCGGTCGCAGACGACGATCAATCCCCAGCTGGCGAGGAGCAGCAACAGGGTCAATCCGAGATATGCCAAGTCCGCCATGGAAGGGGAAAAGACCGTTAGGATAGAGGTAAACAAAGTGGCCATTATGGTTCACCTTATGCGCTTAATCATGGGATAATGTACATTAGCCGGTGTTAATTTTTCGGCAATAGAATGCCCCAAGGCGTCAAGATACCGTCAATTTTATCAAAACGTGCTATTCGACCGGTTTTTCAAATTCTGGAGGGCACCTTGAACGACATGCAAAGAGTTTTTATCGCGATCGATCTTTCGCCTGATGTGCGGCGGTGGCTGGAGAATGTGCGGTCTATTTTAAAATCCGGGACGCCGGCGGGAGCCGTGCGCTGGGTCGATGCGGATGGAATCCATATCACGTTGAAATTCCTGGGGGAGATTCCCTTTGGCCGAATCGACGCCGTTCGCAGCGCGATGGATCGATCGAAGGAAGGCGTAAAACCGTTCTCCCTCACCGTCGAAAGGGTGGGGTGCTTTCCAAACACCACCCGGCCGAGGGTTGTATGGGCGGGCGTTCGGAGCGAGCCGCTGCTTTTGGATCTCCAGCAACGGCTGGACGACATTCTGAGTGCCGCCGGTTTTGACCGGGAGCGGCGCGCCTTCTCGCCGCACCTGACCCTGGGAAGGGTGAAGGAAGGCCTGAGTGAAATCCAATTGCGGAAGATAGGTTCCACAGTCGAGGAAACGCGGCCGGAAACGACCGCGGCGATGCCGGTGGATGGGCTTTACCTGTTCCGCAGCGTCCTGCGTCCGGACGGCCCGGAGTATTCCGTTCTCTATCGTGTGGAATTCAGCGGACGATGACCCTCGTCCCCAGACCGCTCTCGCCTTTTATCTTCGCTTCGGCCGCGGGGGGCGCCGCCCAACGGTAAATCCAAAGCGCGTCTTCGGGAGCCAGGTTGATACAGCCGTGGCTGCGACGGCGTCCGAAATCGTTGTGCCAGTACGTACCGTGCAAGGCCACCCCGCGATCCAGTTCGAAATAGCTTACCCAGGGCACGCCGGGCAGTTCGTAGGCCAGCGGATCGGCGGTGATCCGGCCGTCGCCCATGTGCACCGCGGCCACTTTAATTTGGATGTTGAAAGTGCCCGTCGGTGTGGCGGTTTCTTTTCCCGCCATTCCGGACGAAATTTTTGCCGTGCGTACGACCGTCGCGTCTTCGTATGCCGTCAGGCTCTGGTCGGAGATGCGGATGTCGATCCATTTTTTCCATGGATCGATAATAGAAGGGAACGGGGAATAGTTTTCCGGTCCGAGCAGGCGCAGATGCTCTGCGGGGGCGAATACGTCCAGGTTCAACTGCTGGTCGTGAAGGGTGTACCAGACCTTGCCGCGATCTCCGATTTTCGTCCCGGTCACCCAATGGACTGATTTGTAATATAACCGATAGAGGATTTCCTCTTTGGGGGAAATGCTTCGATAGGATTGGGTGATCGGCACGCAGACTTCGGCCGGCGTGGTTTGGGGAACGGCTTGGAACGGTGCCTGGGGATGAAATTCCACCGGTTGGATATCACCGCTATGGACAAACCCCGCATCCACCTGCAGCCACCGCGGGTTCCCGCTGGGCGCCTTGGCATCTACGAACCGGATGATCTGTACGAGTGAATCCTTCGGGATTTGGAGCAGGCTTGGGGCGGCGGGATCCGGTTCCAGGCGGACGTCCACCGACTTGACCGCCACCCGGCCCAGAGGCAGCGCCGGGAGTTTGGAGAGGAGTCCCGGTGCAATCACCAGGGAAGGCGCGCCGGCGGCGGCCAGCCGCAGGAAATCCCGACGGGTAAGCCGATTCACGAATGTTTCCTTTCCGGCAAGGGTATAATCCGTTTCAAGGATAGCATAAATTTCCACGGAGGTGCGTTCTGGACGGTTTGATGCTGGCCCGAAGCCTTGTGCGGGCGCTGGAAGAACGAAAAGCGGAGGAAATTGTTCTTTTGGACGTTCAGGGTCGATGCCCTTTTGCGGATTTCTTCGTCCTTTGTTCCGGTACATCCGAACGTATGCTGCGTGCCTTGGAGGAAACCGTGGTCGAGGCGGCGCACAAAGAGTATAAGATTCCCGCCCTGCTGGAGG
>JBEKLP010000086.1:0-9316 GCA_050010135.1 Anaerolineales bacterium | reverse complement strand
CCCGCGGAATTTCCAACCAGGATGGCCTGCCGGATTTGGAAATGATCCATCAGCCCGAGGAGAAGATTAACATTGGCTTCGGGGCCGTACGGGTCGAGCCCTTTCCACTTCAGCGGTCTTTCCGTCAACCCGAAGGCCGGTCGGTCGTATGCGAATACGGTTCCATATTTACTCAGCGGATCCATGACGGCATGCCAGGAATACAGGCTGGCTCCGAAACCGTGGAGCAAGATGAACACCGGATTCCCCGTCCCAGCCGTTTTGTAGTGAACGTCCAATCCGTTGATTTCCACGAATCGGCTGTCCGGATCGGCCAATTGGTTCGGCGGGACCGTTCCTTTTAATGGGGGTACCGGGACAAGGAAAGGACCGGCCAGCACGATTGCCAGCAGGAACAGGACAACGATGAGACCGGCCCGGGTGATCTTAGCCATCAGGAAACGGATCTCGCCGATCCCTTGCGGTACAGGCTGTAAACCAGTATGGCGAGAACGAGGAAAGCTGTGACCAGGGAGGACACGACGATGGATTTTGCCGCCGACTGTTTCACGGCAATCCCGGCCAGCGCCCAGACGATGACCAAGTTGTAGGCGACGTCGCGGCGGGTGAGGCTCATGAGCCCCGCGATCACGAGAACCGCCGCAAAGAGGACCAGGGTCCAATTCCTCGCGCTGATCCCGAACCCGGTCCAATTCCAATAGTACAGGACGTCGGTCACATTCGCGATGGTGGCGACGGTGATCCACCCCAAGTAAATGCTGAACGGCACGCGGACCGCCCAGGCTTCGGCGGTGGAGACTTTCGTCCGGCCGATTCCGAGTTCCAGATAAATGACGATCAGGACCGCCAACAGCGCCAGCATGACCAAGAGTGTTAGTGGGAATTGTAGATAATGCCATAGGAAGAGCCAGGCCATATTAGCCAGCCCGCTGACGACGACGGGATACCCGGTCCGGCGCAAGGTGGGGTTCTCGCGCTGGGAGGGAAGCGCCTGGAACACGGCGTAGGCGATCAAGCCGACGTAGATGAGGCCCCAGATTGAGAAAACGTACCCGGCCGGGACGAAAAAGACGTGGAACCGGTCCGAGATTTGCGCGGTGCTCAATCCATTGAAGGGCAGGGCTTCGGCCAGGGCGTTGACCGCGAGCGTGGCCAATACGGAAAGCACTACCAGCACTTGCCGGACTGTATCTTTCATTTTTCACCTCCTTGGGTAGGCGAAAGCGGGCCCGCACTTCGGGTTCGGAAGCTCATACTCGGCGCAGTTGTTTTAATAACTATACATGGATTGAACCCGAATGTCACCTGGTGGGCGGGGGAGATCGCCCACGGCCCGATCCCCCGGCCTCGCCTGGCGAAGCTGGGGCGGGGCAGCCGGGGCGCCTGCCCTCGCGTAGCGTATATGTTCCAGTGGTTTTCAGGAACATATACGGTTGCGTAGCGAGGGGGCTGCAGCCGTGTGATGGGCTGCTTATACAACGATCAGTAATATTACTATTAGTCCAATGAGCTTGATTGTATTTACAATAAATAACGGCAAATTAAATATGAGCCTATTTTTCTTTTCTTTATAGAAATATTCGATTTCTCGATACAGATGTGTAATTATTAGGACCACTATCGCTACTACTTTGTAGGGCATATTCTCAATTGCATTGAAAACTATTATTGTTCCAAAAGCAATATCTATCAGCAGTGTATTTGTATTGAATCTGGTTTTCCATTCATTTTGTTTTTTACTTATGACATACATGCCTATTAATAGCATAATTCCATCACCAACAATCAATAATCCTAGCAATAATGAGATGATTTGCTCCGTGTTCATTTAATTACATCTTTTCTATGAACCCGTTTCGGATTATACGTCACAACGAAAGGTTCTCTTTGGCAACCCAACGGCCGGCGGCTCATCACACCCCCCGCCTGTCCCCGCGGAGCATCACCGCTCGGTTCTGCTCATCGAGCGGTGATGTTTGCGAAGCGGGGGAGCGATGAGCATCGGTGAGCCCGCCCTCGCGCCTGCCCTCGCGCTCGCCCTCGCGAAGCGGGGAAAGCATGCTTGATCCCATGTTTTTTCGGGTCAAGCATAGTCGCGGAGCGGGGGCTTCCGATGCGAAGAATTCGCGAGTGGGAGCCCCCCTGCGCAATTCATCACTACCCCAAAAACGGGTGGTCATTGCTCCGGGGGTCGGGGCTGCTTGGCCGCGTCCGCTTTATTGTCACAATTTTAGCAGTAAATCTACAACCGGATTCCAACGTTCTCCCGCTGAGCCTTGGCCAAAGCCTGCCCCCCGCATGCCCTCGCGGAGCATCACCGCTCGGTTCTGCTCATCGAGCGGTGATGTTTGCGAAGCGGGGGAGCGATGAGCGCCGGTGAGCCTGCCCTCGCGCTCGCCCTCGCGAAGCGGGGGAAGCATGCTTGACCCCGTGTACTTTCGGGTCAAGCATGTTTACGGAGCGGGGGCTTCCGGTGCGATGACTTCGCGAGTGGGGTCCGGCTGAAGCCGCGTGTTGGGCGTGTTTACCTTGACGCGTCCTTGTATTCAGCGAGCAAGATGAGATCATTGGGTTTGTAGAAGCTACGGAAGACCCTAGGGCGGGGCTCCGTGGCGAGCTCAGTCCTCAGCTCACCGCTTTCTTCACGAGCTCGCCGATCCTTACCTCTTCAGCGGCGGTCAACTCCTTCAACGCGAAGGCGGTCGGCCACAGGTAGCCTTCGTCGAGGTTCGCCGCGTCGCTGAAGCCGAACGTCGCGTATCTCGTTTTGAACTTCTGCGCGCCTTGGAAGAAGCAGACGACCTTGCCGTCTTTGGCATACGCGGGCATCCCGTACCAGAGTCTCGGCGAGAGGGCTGGCGCGCTGGCTTTGATGATGACATGGAGCCGCTTGCCCATGGCGCGATCCGGATCCGGCATCTCGGCGATCTTCGCGAGCACGGCGCTTTCCCCTTCTTCCTTGTCCGCACGCCCGGCCGCCTTCAGCTCTTGGATGCGCTCCTTCATCGCGTCTCGTTCCTCGTCCGTGAATCCCGTGAACTTCTTGCCGATCGCGGTGATGCTCTTGGCAGACTTCTGCGTAGCCTTCTTTGCAGGTTGGCTCATAGAAACCTCCTCATATTGACTTTTGGATTAGTGAGCCGCAGCACACCCTATAAGAATGTGTATTTGCTTGCGTAAATCGAACTATATACTTTTATTTGTTAATATTCTCTTAGAACTTAAAACGCCCAACGTCATACACGACGGAAATAGCATCTACAGATAGATGCTATTACATACCGGTAGATACTTTTCTGCGGCCTTTACATATATATATATATATATGAAACCTCTGAATAATGTTCCATTGTACAAGAGAATTTAATATAATGCTTCCATTGAATAGGAGGCATTATGCAGATCACCTTCGGCATGATGGAAGATCGTGAGCGGCGGCAAAAAGACACCTTTCTGGATCGGGTAAATGAGATCATCGATTTCTCGGAGATCGAAAAACTCCTGGATACCCTTTATAAAAATGAAGCCGGTCGAAATCCAATACCACCCCTTATTCTCTTCAAAACCCTCCTTCTGGAATCCTGGTATGGTCTATCCGATGTTGAGGTTGTGGAAGAAATCCATGATCGGCGAAGCTTCGAGCGGTTTGTGGGAGAAGAAGTCCGCAAATACCACGTCGATGACACCACGCTTGTAAAATTCCGGAAACGAATGCGTGATCATGCGATCTACGAACGGGTGATCGCTTTGGTGGAAAAAGCAATGATCCAAGCCAGGGTAAAAATCAAGAAGGGCGCCATCGTCGACGCCACCCTGGTGAAAGGAGCAACCCTTCCCAATTCAAAAGACAAAGATGGCGACCAGGTGGATCCGGACGTTCATGCCACAGTACGCAATGGAAAGCCGATCGATGGGTATAAAGTCCATGTTTCCACGGATACCAATCAAATTATTCGGAAGATTGAGATCAGCCATATCGAGGAACACGATAGCCAATATTTCGAGCGAATGCTGCCGAGGGATGCGGAAGCGGCGTATGCGGATAAGGCGTACCGATCAAAAACCATCAGTGACTTTCTTCGAAGTCGCGGTATTTCCAACCGAATATTATTCAAGGGATATCGGGATCATCCCCTGACGGAAGCCAAGATTCGTAGGAACCGGAAATTATCTCGAACGCGAAGCGCCATTGAACGCAAGATGGCCGATTTGAAGCGATGGTGCAGCATGGCACGGATGAGGTATTTAGGATTGGAATGGAATAGGCTTTGGGTTTTCTTATGTGCAATAGCTTCAAATCTAAAGAGAGCCGTGAATGTGTTTGCGGCTTAGGTTGCTAATATTCTAAAGTGTTGCACTTCGATATTGAACTTAAGGAGCTGAATTGGAAAGAAAGCCAGGTTAAAAGGAAGATATCTGGAAAAATGGAAGGACTATCCTTCCCAAGAACCGAAAAAAGGATCTTGAGCAACTTATTTCATGAAATAATCAGAGGTTTCTATATATATATTTCGACATTCAATTCTACAGCTTATGCATACCATCGAAATTTACAACGGCAGCCTAACCAATGATTTTATAGTACGTATCATCTGTTACTGACGGGTTATAAAACTCACTTAACGGTTTCAGATGGAAGGGTGCAATCTCATGCATCGGCAATGAAAGAATCCAGGGTAGGATGCTTTAAAAAGGGGTACAACCTGCAAAACAGTAAGCAGTGCGACAAAAGAATGAAAAGCGATATGAGAGGGAAGTTATGCTCGCCGGGTCAGCACCGGCTGCTTGGCGGCGCGGACCTCGTCGAGCCGGCCGACGGGCGCGTCGTGCGGCGCCTGGTGCAGCAGATCCGGATTGGTGCGCGCCTCCGCGGCGATTTTTTTCATCGCGTCCGCAAAGGCGTCCAGCATCTGCTTGCTTTCGGTCTCGGTCGGTTCGATCATCAGCGCGTCGTGCACGATCAGCGGGAACATCACCGTCGGCGGGTGCATGCCGTAGTCGATCAGCCGTTTGGCGATGTCGACCGCGTTGATCCCCGGCGCGTCGCCAAAGCGCCCTTCCGCGACGAATTCGTGCATGCAATTGCGGGCATACGGGATCGTGTAGGTATCCTTCAGGAGCGTCCGGAGGTAATTCGCGTTGAGCACGGCGTTTTCGGATACCCGGCGCAGGCCGATCGCTCCCAGCATGCGGATGTAGACATACGCGCGTACGAGAATCCCGAAATTGCCGTGGAAGGCGCGCATCCGCCCGATGCTTTTGGCCGGTGTTGCCAATCCAAACAGCGGTGGCTCTTCCTCGCCGCCCTCTTCGAGGATCTTCACCACCGGAGCGGGAAGGAAATCCGCGAGCTTTTCGGACACACCCACGGGGCCGGAGCCCGGTCCACCGCCTCCGTGCGGGGTGGAAAACGTTTTGTGCAGGTTGAAGTGCATCAGATCGAATCCCAGGTCGCCGGGGCGCACGACGCCGAGCAAGGCGTTTAGGTTCGCTCCGTCCCCGTAAAGCAAACCGCCGCAGGAATGGACCGCTTCGGCCACGTCCAGGATGTTCTCTTCGAACAGCCCGAGGGTGTTGGGGTTGGTGAGCATCAACCCGGCCACGGTCCCGTCGCACAGCGTGTGCAGCGCCTCCAGGTCGACGTTGCCGCGCCGGTCGGAAGGCACCTCGACCGCTTCCATGCCCGCCATGGCCACCGACGCGGGATTGGTGCCGTGGGCGGAGTTGGGGATGAGCATCCGCCGGCGGTCGCTCTCCCCGCGCTCGCGGTGGTAGGCGCGCATGATCAGGACGCCGGTCAACTCGCCCTGGGCGCCGGCCGACGGCTGCAGCGAGACCGCCGCCATGCCGCTGATCTCGCACAACCATACCTGCAGCTGGTGCATCAGGGCCAGGCACCCTTGCGCCGTTTCCGGATCTTGGAGCGGGTGAACGAACTCAAACCCCGGAAGCCGCGCGGCGTCCTCGTTGACCTTGGGGTTGTATTTCATCGTGCACGAGCCGAGCGGATAGAAGCCCTTGTCGACCGCGAAGTTCATCTGCGAAAGGCGCAGGAAGTGGCGCACCACATCGGCTTCCGAAAGTTCCGGCAGCGGAAGGTCCTCGCGCAGCAGCGAAGGCGGAAGGGTGGCCGGATCCACATCGAGTTCGGGCAGTGCAACCCCGATGCGCCCCGGGGAGGAAAGCTCGTACACCAGCGGTTCTGTCATTTTCTCTTCCTCACAGCGTCTCTTCCGAGAGCGCGTCGAACAGCGCGTCGATTTGATCGCGGAAATTCATTTCGGTGAAAGCCAGCAGCATATGGTTGGCCAGGAACGGGTAATCCTGCGCCAGGTCGTACCCGCCGATAATCTCGTGACGGTCCAGCAAATGGCGGTTGATCTCGGATACGGATTTGGGGCAGCGCAGGACGAATTCATGGAAGAACGGGTAACGCGAGACGATTTGGAATCCGGGGATTCGCGCCAGCCGTTCGGCGGCGTAGGAGGCGTGGTGATAGCACAGTTCCGATACCCGACGCAGCCCGAAATTGCCCATCAGGCTCAGATACACGCCGGCGGCTAGGGCCATCAGCGCCTGGTTGGTGCAAATGTTGGAAGAGGCCCGTTCGCGCTTGATGTGCTGTTCGCGCGCGGCGAGGGTGAGCACGTACCCGCGGCGGCCCTGCGCATCGGCGGTTTCGCCGGCGATGCGGCCGGACATTTTGTGCAGGAGGGATTGCCGAGTGGCGAAGAAGCCGAGATACGGCCCGCCGTAGGAAAGCGAGATGCCGAGCGGTTGACCCTCGCCCACGACGATGTCGGCCCCCATCTCGCCGGGGGATTTGAGCAAGCCCAGCGCGATCGGGTTGGCCACCACCGCCAGCAGCGCGCCTGCGGTGTGGACGATCTCAGAGAGCGGTGCGAGGTCCTCGATCTCGCCGATGAAACTCGGATACTGCACGATCACCAGGGCGGTGGATTCATCGACGCACTTTGCCAGGTACTTGACCCGGCTGCGGGTCTGGAAGGCCGCATAATTTTCCGGCGTTTCATCGCCCGCGAAGTTCACTCCCGCGCCCTGCAAATAGGTGTGCACCGTCTGGCGGTAATGCGGATGCAGCACCGGCGACATCACCACGCGATGCCGGCCGCGGCTTTGCTGCAGGGCGAGGATCGCGGCTTCGGCGGCCGCCGTCGCCCCGTCGTAATGGGACGCATTGGCCACTTCCATGCCGGTGAGCGCGGCGATCAGCGTTTGAAATTCGAAGATGGATTGCAGCGTTCCCTGCGAGACTTCCGGCTGGTACGGCGTATAGGCGGTATAGAATTCGCCCCGCTGCAGAATGTGGTCAACCGCCGCCGGAATAAAGTGGTGGTACGCGCCCGCCCCCAGGAAGCACGCCGACGCTTGGGCCTGGGTGTTGGCCTCGGCCAGGTATCGCATCTCGGCCATCACTTCGGGTTCCGACGCCGGCTGCGGAAGGTTGAGCCTCGGAAACCGGTTGGCCTGCGGCACGTCGGCAAACAGGTCGTCGATTTTTTTGACGCCGACCGCGCGAAGCATTTCCTTGCGCTCGGCGTCCGTGTTCGGGATGAAGGGCATGCCAACCTCTCGGAAACGGGCCGGACGAACGGCCCGTTAGGAATGCGCGAAAAATCGCCGGAAGGAAATCCCCGGTTGCGCTGCGGGAAATCCCATCAGTGTTGCCGCCCGGCGCAATACGCTTCGTATGTTTTGGGATCCATCAGGGAATTAATCTCCGTGGGATCGGCCAGGGTGATCTTCACCATCCAGCCTTCGCCGTACGGATCCTTGTTGACCAGTTCGGGCGTTGCCGAAAGCGCCGCGTTGACCTTCGTCACGCTTCCGCCGGCGGGAAGGTAGACTTCCGACGCCGCCTTTACGGATTCGACCGAGGCCACCGGCTTTCCTTTTACCAGGACGTCGCTGGCTTTGGGAAGCACTTCCACGTAGACGATGTCGGAGAGCTGGCTTTGGGCATAGTCGCTGATGCCCATCGTGGCCTCGCCGCCTTCCACGCGGATCCATTCGTCCGTTTTGGTGTAGCGCAGATCTTTCGGAATATTCATGCAACGCCTCCGGAACGGTCGGGTGCCCGCAGCGGGCCGGGATGCGCTCTGTCGATCATCCGCAGAAATCGTTCCGGCGGGGAATCTTCAGAGGAAATACCACCGGGATCCTGCGCCGGAGCGGTGAGTCCGGCTTCCCCGCTTCGATGAACCCCGGGCGATTTGCACGGAAAGAGTCGGGATCGATTCCCGGCATTGGGGGATATCGTCATTCTAAAAAGCGGCGGTCGGAAAGTCAAGGAAGGAAAGCGCAAAAAAGGGGGAGTATAATCCGGATTAAGTTCGATTGGAGGACTCGCGGTCGCTTTTCCCGCGGAAAGCAATAATCCGCCTTGCCGAGAGGAAACCCGCATAGACAAATGAATGCCAAAATCATCCGAGTCCTGATGGCCAAACCCGGTCTCGACGGGCACGACCGCGGCGCAAAGGTTGTGGCCCGGGCGCTGCGCGACGCCGGGATGGAAGTGATTTACACCGGTTTGCGCCAGACTCCCGAGATGATCGTGGAAGCCGCGCTGCAGGAAGACGTCGACGTGATCGGACTGTCGATTCTCTCCGGCGCGCACGGAAACCTCGTGCCGCGGGTGATGCGGATGCTGGGCGAGAAGGGAATGGGCAACCTGCCTGTTTTCGTCGGCGGGATCATCCCTCCGGCGGACATTCCCGCCTTGAAGGCCGCCGGCGTGATCGAAGTGTTTGGTCCGGGCACGGCCACCGCGGAGGTGGTCCGCGCCATTCGACTCGCGCTCGGACAAGGAAACAACGTTTGACATCCCCCCGAATGCCGACCTTGACGGAACGCGTGGCGGCGGGCGACCGCCGCGCTCTGGCCCAACTCATCAGCCGGATCGAGCGGGAAGACCCCGAAACGCAAGAGATCCTTGCGGCATTACACGCCTCCACCGGCCGCGCGTCGGTGGTCGGCGTAACCGGCGCCCCCGGCACCGGAAAATCCACGCTGGTCAACGCGCTGGCGCGGGTTTTCCGGAAGGGAACGGCGGGCGGGCGGCCGCGCACGGTGGGAATTCTCGCGCTCGATCCCTCCAGCCCGTTTTCCGGAGGAGCGATCTTGGGCGACCGGATCCGGATGCGGGATCTGGCCCTCGACGAGGGCGTATTCATCCGCTCGATGGCTTCCCGCGGCTGCCTGGGCGGCCTCTCGCGTTCGACCTTTCCGGCCGTGCGCGCGCTGGACGCGGCGGGCTTTGAGATGATCCTGATCGAAACGGTCGGCGTCGGCCAGG
>JBEKLP010000085.1:0-9761 GCA_050010135.1 Anaerolineales bacterium | reverse complement strand
CCACTCCGCCCACCGGTCTACTGCGGAGGTGTCTTCTTGTTCCTCTTTCCTTTTTTATCTGGAGGTTAAGACTTGTTTTTCGCTACCCTTTCGCTCTTGACAGGCTGCGCTTTCATAGATGTTGGGCAGAATAATTATTTTCTTTTTCTTTTTAATTTACTTGTGGACTTATTTTCGTCGGACGTTTTTACCAAAACTAGTGGAGGCATATTACTACCCGCAGACTCGCTATAAAACACTTGCATTTTTGGTTTACTTTTAATATTGGAAATTATTTTATACCTATCTTTATTTGTCGATCTCCACATAATAACAAAAAATATAAATAAACATATTCCTACTAAACCAAATAAGGAATTAAGAAAAAGAGAAATCGACCATTCGAATGGATTTCTAAGTAAAGTAATTGCATTAATAATGCAAGGAATACCAATTGAGATACAAACTAAAGAGAAATCTTTCCATTGGTTTTTTCCTAGATTCGCCAATTGCTCCAATTCACCATTTGTGACAGTATATTCTTCGCGAGTTGGTTCATAATGAATAATTGAATTACCGGATAAACCAATTGGATTCTCCATATTTTTATTCCCCCTTTTTAACTCTTTCCATTAGTTGAAGGAGGTTGCTTTTTAACAATAATTGGAATTGTTTTTACTTTTATATCATCAATTAATAATTCTGCTGTATAGCGACCCAAAGTATCAAATTTTAGTCCGAAAATATTTAATATTAGATTTAAACTTCCTGTTTCCTCACCTTCAACCATTGTAAATCCAAATTTTCCATTAAAAGATGGTTCAATTATCTTTCCTTCGGGTGAATGAACTCTTAACAAAAAATTATGCTCTTTTTCATCATCTTTATAAAACCTAATTTTAATTGCGTAGGACAAAGAAGGTAATGTAGTTGGAATTTCTTTTGTAATGATTGTATCAAATACACCCAATATATTTATTTTTCCAGCTGTATCTGTGGCAGCATCACAAATGACAAATAATTCAACTTCCATATCTACCTCCCGTTTTCTCAAAATCAATATATCACATTCATCAATTTCTGCCCAACGGCGAGGGTTCAGGCGCTTGGCCGCGTCCGCTTTTATGGTTACCATTTTAGCAGGAAAATAGAAACGTAGATTATGTGTTTTCTCGCTGAGCCTTGGCCATGTCGCCTGCAGCCACTTGTTGGGCTGGATATTTCTATTAAGTTTAAACTCAAATCAGTGTTTACCTTCCTTTTTTATCATTTCATGATTCCTGAGATAGTAATCTAGCTCCTTCCTTCTTTCATCAAGAAATACTTGACAAGTACGATCGTTTGAGTTTTGTTCTTTCTTATGACCTTTTTCAGAATATGCGATAGCCATTGAAGTCCATTTCAGTTCTGTTAGGTTATTCTTTATTTCGGTCAAGGAAATACTTAATCGTTCTACCGAATCGGTTTCTTTGACTGTAAGAAATTCAATTAATTTGGGTGGTTTATAAGTAATTATTGTTTCTACGGCAATTGTTCCATCAGATTCATGCGTAAGAAAAACAGCATTTTGTTCTGCTTTTCCAGACTGTGAATAAACCATTTCACAACTCCATATGGGAAACCATTTATATTCTTCTACGGGACATAATAAAGGAAATATTTCAGATGGCGGAAACTCAAGAAGAATTTTTGCATTTTTTATATTCTTTTTCCCTTGTTCCCAAGGAATGTAATCAATATTTACCTCCATCATATCCTCCTGGAATACTTAAATCGCACGGTTCTTCAAAAAATGCGTCATAAATACAAAATCCAGCCCAACATCGTAGTAGACGGAAAAGGCATCTACCCATAGATGCAAGCATCTATTTCTATATGCCTTTCCAATGCATATATCGCTAGATGCTTTGCCCGTCTACGATACAATCCCTTAAGCCCAACTTGACGGCTTTATTGTATCGAATCATCCATAATCGCGTTTTTTGCTTTCTACGCCGGCTTATCGGAGGCCGCCAAACGTTCGCAGTATCCAATATCCCGCAAGCGCGACCGCCACAACCCAGGTAATGACGTATAAAACGACTTTGGTCATCCCCTCTTGCGAGATCCATTGTCCGGATACCCCGTCTATATCCAGCGGGTGACTCAGCGCAATGGCATCCACCAGAGTGGATCGGTCGGGATTCGCCGGCAGATAGAGGGCCGGCTCGTTCTCCTCGTCCCCGATCCGCTCGCTGGGCAGGGCCTTCGCCGAACCGTTGAAAGTTTCCCCCGCCCCGGTGCGGAACTCGTAGGAGTATTCGATCACCGGCCGGCCGTTGACTTCCACGTTGGTCGGGCGCTGCGAGAGGATGCGCGCGTCCGCCACCTCTCCGTGCCGCAGCAGCGCCACCTGGCGCCAGCCGCCGATGGTGGCCCATCCGAATATCGCCGCGCCGATGGCGGGGAAGAGGAGCACGAAAAGGACCCAAGGCATAAACAGGGATAACCGCGCTCCCTTGATCCGGGCGATGGCGGGTTCTTCCGGCACGTACTCGATCGTCACGGAAGTATTTGCTCCCCACCGCTCTCCGGTGAAGTAGCTTCGCCCGGTCACCTGTTGTCCGTTGTTCGTGCTGAATGCAAATCCGTATTCATACACCGGCACATCGTTTTCCGTGGAATTTGTCTCAGAAACGCTTGTGATGATCCCCTGCGCGGTGGTTTGGGCGAGCGCCAACCGCATTTCGTCCACCGGCCGATAGCCTTGGGTGAAGACAATCGTAAATCCGAGTCCAGTGATCAGAAAAATCGCCCCCAGCCAGCCGGCGACCCCGAACATGGCCGAGCAGATCACCGGGAGCGGAACCGGCCGGGGAGGCGGTGCAAGACGACTGATGCGGTTGGATAGCATTGTATTCTCCGTGAAGAAGTTTATGTCCAGGTAAATATGATTACAACGATTGCGCTCAGGGGATCCGGAAACTCATCCTAGGCGACCGCGATCCTACACGAAATGCAGACGAACATTATCGCCCTATCCCTCGCCTTCGACTTGCCCGCGTGGAGCATCTCGGCTCGCTTGAATTTTGGGGAGCCGAGATGTCTGCGGAGGAGGAGGATTATAGATCGCCCGTGACCAGGATAAGTGCGAAACCGTCGTATCCTTTGCTGCCCACCGTCTGGATCACCGCGGCGGTCACGCGCGGTTCGGCGGCGATCCGCTCGAAGAACCGGCGGACGCCCTGAACGTTGGGATCCGGGCTTGCCGGGTCGGTCACCGCCCCGTTGCGCACGACGTTGTCCGCGACGATCAGCGTCCCGCGCTGGGACAACTTGACCGCCCAGGTGAAATATTCCGGGTAGGTTTGTTTGTCGGCGTCGATGAATATCAAATCAAACGGCGCCCGGCCTTCCGCGGCCAGCGCAGGCAACGTATCCAACGCGCGGCCGATCCGCAGCTCGACGTAGCCGGACAAACCTGCGCGCGCAATGTTGCTTTGAGCGACTGCCGCATGCATGGGGTCCATCTCCAGCGTGATTAGCCGCCCGCCGGGTGGCAGCGCCCTCGCAAGCCAGATCGTGCTGTACCCGCCCAACGTGCCGATTTCCAAAATGGAGCGCGCCTGGCGGATCTGAGCCAGAAGCATCAACAGCTTGCCTTGGGCCGCCGAAACATTGATCGCCGGCAGGCCCGCGGCTTGGCTGGCCCGGAGTGCCCCATCCAACGAGGAATCCGAAGGCGCGAATAAAGTATTGATGTATCGATCGACTTCTTTCCATTTTTCCTGCATGGCAAATACCAGCCTTTGTTGGTCAGACCGTCTAATTCAGGAAAATCGACAATTTTTCCTTTTCTGCCGCCTTTTTGCCTACGGGAATCGCCTGAATAACCAGGTACACAACGAAGAGAATCAGGAAAGTCAGGAACACAATAATATTGCCGCCCATCGATGCCGACCTCCTGGGCATACATCCGGAATCGTTCTGTATCAATCAACGCTCTAAGGAATGACGCATCGTTCGCCGGTTAATATTCATTAATCAATTCGCCATCGAAGGGTTAAACCAAGCGCTCGAGTCGGATCATCGCTGCTTGCACTTCCTGGTTCAGGATTCGCGTGGCAGCCGCGGCTTTCCTGTCTTCCTTGAGATAGCCCAGTAACTTCAGAATGGAGTTTAAGCCTTCCGTTCCCGCGCTGACGATCAAGCCCGTCGTGACCGCATCCAAAAAGTCGGCATTGGTCACACCCAGCGGCCGCAGGACGCGCAGCCCTATCCCGAACGCCAGGACCAGGCCGATGATCAGGGAAACGAGCCCGAGAATAATTTTTTATTCTCCTTGACGAAATTAATTTTATCCAACAAGGGATCGAGTATCTCCAGGAGCCGTTGAACCGCGAACCCGGCGGCGAAGGCGGGCCCCAACGCCATGACGAGTTTATCCATGAAACACCTCCTGTCTGTTGCTTACTTCCGGTTGTCTTGGTCCAATCGAAAACGCGCCCATCCATGTTCGTTTCGCAGGAATTTCCACAACGGTTTTTCCGAGCCACCGGGACCGCGGTGGATAATCGGGGAATCTGAAGCTGTCACTTGACGTCGATCTCGCAACGATCCGACATCTTTTCGTTTTTTGTCGCCGGTCCGTAATAGTCCGTCCCGTCGAATATCTTCTTCCGGAACTCCAGAGAATACGTGATCACATGCAAACCGGGTGTGGGAATACCGACCCCGGCCATCCAGACCGCACGGTAGATTTTGACGGTCTCATCGTACGGAATATCTTTCTGCATCAGGCCGGAAAGGTTTTGGCCATCGAAGGTAACTTGCGCAACGGCGGCGGTAATATAATCCTGCACCTGTTCCATGGTCGCCGCTGACCATCCCCACATCACGATCACCGGCCGGTCCGTGGGAACAACCGATCGGACGTCCTGTCCCATCAACGTGCACAGCGCCGAAACGTAGACCGGCGAAACTTCCGTGGGAGTGGATGTTGGCGCCCGAGTGGAGGACTCGACTGTTTGGCAGGCTGCGAGGACGAGGGAGAATAAAAGGAAAGAAAGTGGGATTCGTTTCATAAAAGACAGCGACTCCTCGCCCCCAACAGGGCTCGGAGTGACATAAAAAGTTCAATTATCTATATACCAAACGGATGAAAAAAGCAAATTTCGAGGGGGCGGTGTATGGAGTGAGGGATAAATGAAAAAGCCCCGCGAGGGGCTTGGGTGAGCCACGGAAGGGAATTGAACCCTTAACCTATCACTTACGAAGCGATTGCTCTACCGATTGAGCTACCGTGGCGGCGATCCGGAAACGGGGAACGGGCGGGATTATACCCGGCCGGAGCCTGTTCGGGAAGGTGCGCGCCCTGCGCCTAACCCCGTTGCAGAAGGTCTCGCCCGGCGGTCCGCTTGCGGACCGAGCGCGTATAGATCAATTCCACCACCCAGTCGGTGAACGCCGGGATCGCATTCGTCAAGAGTACGGGCAACCCGTAATACCATGGGATCACCACGAAGCGCCGCGGTCGGCGCGCGACATCCGCAATGCATTCTCCCAGCGCCTCGGCCGGCAGCGTGATCCGTCGGGTGATCGAATCCTCCCAGCCGCTGATCCGCGTGCTGTGGTCGCCGAACTCCGTGCGCACGACGCCCGGGTAGACCAGGCACACGTCGATCCCTTCGCTGCGCAATTCGCGGCGCAGTGCGTCGTTGAATCCGCGCAAACCATACTTGGCGGCGGAGTATACGCTGAAGGCGGGCAGCGTTACCAGGCCCGCGATGGATGCGATGTTGATGATGCAGCCCGAGCGCCGCGCGAGCATCGCCGGGAGCAGCGCCCGGGTGAGCAGGATCGGCACGATTAGGTCGAGATTTATCTGCGGCAGGATTTCGGCTTCCGGATCCAGGGTTTCCAGGAGGCGCGTTTTGCCTGTTCCGGCATTGTTGACCAGCACGTCCACCCTGCCCTTCCACGCCAGGGCTTCGCGCGCGATTCGATCCACCTCGCCCGGCGCACTCAGATCGGCGGGGATCACGAGCGCCTCCGCCCCGTTCCCCATCGCGCGGATTTCCTCCGCCAGCGCATCCAGCCGGTCTTTGCGCCGGGCGGTCAGGATGATATGCGCCTTCCGTTTTGCCAGGGAACGCGCGGCGGCTTGTCCGATCCCGGAGGAAGAGCCGGTAATGAGCGCGACGGCGCCTTCAAGTGTTTTCATCCGTTGAATTCCATTTTTCTAGGCAATCTCATCCCTTCGGCGGTTATTACGAAAAGTTCAAACAATACACGGATTACCCCCGTCGTGCTTCGCACTCCGGGGGCAAGCACGGAACAGAGCCAGATTACACCGAAAAATTCATCAGTAATTATATTTCCTATTATTCTTCCGTGTCTTCGGTTCTTTTCGGTGTATTCCGTGTACTGGATTTCTCATGGTTCCCAGCTATAGCGGGAGAGGGAGAACAAATACGGAAGCCCGTCTACGTAATCCACGCCGGCCAGCCAGGTCATCCAATCCAGCTCGGTTCCAGGCGATCCGGGTTTATAGACGGAATAGAAATTAATATTCTTCCATTGGGTGGGCCAGACGACGGTGTAGGAAGCGCCGCCGAGCTGGATAACGTTGCAATGGGTTTCAGCGGAGCCGAAAACGGCGAGTATATCCGGCCGGACCAGATCCTCAAAAGTTCCTTGCACCGGAAGGCCGCTTCCCGGACCCAATCCCCAATCTGCGATTTCCATGCTGCCGAACACCATCCCGGCTTGCTCGGGATCGTACAGCTTCGTATTCCCGTTATGGATGTAGGTGACAGTCAATCCGTGAACCGGGCTAACGATCGAAGTGAGGATCCGACCGTCGTTGGTACGGGTTGCTTCGTAAAGCATCTCGAACAGAGTCACCGCCCGGCCGTCCACGCAGAAATCAGCAGACGCGACATACTCCGTTAAATATTTCCGGTTCACCCAGCCTGTCCCGCCGCCGGCAAGGTTCAATTCCACCCAGGTATCGGTTCCGACCGCCGCGAAGTTTCCAGTGGATTGAAGGTCAACCGCATCCCACGCCAGAGTGTCCGCGGCCGGGCTGCTATTTCCGGCGGCCGTATGAACGTCCAAGGTTCCGCCTTCCGGCACGAGGACGACCGCATAAGAATGGAGTGGCGCCTGGGTGCCCGTTTCCGACGGGGTAAGGAGAACCGTATCGGTTGCGGTCGGAAGCGCGGGCGTCGTTCCCGGGGTCAGGGACGGCGTTCCGATATTGCACGCCATCGCCGCGCAAACCAAAGTCAGCATTAACCCCGCCGACGAATATTTTCTACGCATGCGGTTTTCTTCGCCGGGATTCTTTTTGACCGGCGGTTTTCTTTTTTGGAGCGCCGAGCCCCACGTCGCTCGGCTTGCCGTTTTTACGGAGCGCCTGGGCCAGCACCGAATCCACGTGCTCGACAAGTAATATTGTCATTTCCTTGCGCACGTCCTTGGGAATTTCCACCAGATCCTTGGCATTGCGCTTGGGGATGATCACCGTGCGCAAACCGATGCGGTGCGCCGCGAGCACTTTCTCGCGCACGCCGCCCACCGGCAGCACCCGCCCGCGCAGGGTGATCTCGCCGGTCATGGCCACATCCTTGCGGGTTTTGCGGCCGGTGAAGGCCGAGACCAGCGCGGTGGCCATGGTGATCCCGGCGCTCGGGCCGTCCTTGGGGATGGCTCCCTCCGGGATGTGAATGTGCACGTCGATTTTTTCGAACCGTTGCGGATCCAATTTAAAATGTTTGGCGCGCGACTTTAAATACGACATCGCCGCCTGGGCGCTCTCCTGCATTACCTCGCCCACCTGCCCGGTGATCTGGACGTTGCCCTTGCCCTCGACCAAAACCACCTCAACCGGCATTGTGTCGCCGCCGTTTTCGGTCCAGGCCAGGGCGGTAGCAACGCCCACCTCATCCTGTTTTTCCGCCTCGAGCTGGAAGAATTGCTGCGGTCCGAGGAAACGCGGGACGTCGGCGGCCTCGATGCGGGAAGGAACGCGTTTCCCCTCCGCCTTGCGCCGGGCCACCTTGCGGCAGATGTGCGCGATCTCGCGGTCGAGGTTGCGCACGCCGGCTTCCCAGGTGTATTCGCGGATGATCCGCCGCAACGCATTCTCGCCAAAGGCGATCGGGAACGGGGTCAACCCGTTTTCCTCCACCTGGCGCGGGATCAGGAAGCGGTTGGCGATCGCAATTTTCTCCTGCTCGATGTAACCCGGGAACTCGATCACTTCCATCCGGTCCAGCAGCGCCGGCGGGATCGGACCCAGGGTGTTGGCTGTGGTGATGAACATCACCTTGGAAAGGTCGTAGGCCACGTCGAGGTAATGGTCGTCGAAGGCGTAGTTCTGTTCCGGGTCGAGAACCTCCAGCAGCGCGGCCGCCGGATCGCCGCGGAAATCCACGCCGAGCTTGTCGATCTCGTCGAGCATGAACAGCGGGTTGACCGTGGCGGCGCGGCGCATGGTTTGCAGAATGCGGCCCGGAAGAGCCCCAATGTACGTCCGCCGGTGGCCGCGGATCTCGGCTTCGTCGCGGATCCCGCCCAGCGAGACGCGTACGAACTTGCGCCCGAGCGTCTCGGCGATCGATCGGCCAAGCGAGGTCTTGCCGGTGCCGGGCGGGCCGACGAAGCACAAGATCGGTTGCTTCTGTTTTTTCGGCAGCAGGCGGCGGACCGCCAAATATTCAAGGATCCGCTCTTTCGCCTTGGGGAGCCCGTAGTGTTGCCGGTCCAAAACTTCGGCCGCGCGTTTCAAATCGAGTTTGTCTTCCGTTTCTTTCTGCCAGGGCAGTTCGATCAGCCAATCGAGATACGTGCGGACGATGGCCACCTCGGGCGCCATCGACGGCATCTGGGCCAGCCGCTCGAGTTCCTTGAGCGCCTTGGTCTGGACTTCCTCGGGCATGCCGGCCTTCAGGATGGCTTGCTTGACTTCGCTCAATTCCTGCGACCAGGAATCCTGTTCGCCCAATTCATTCTGAATGGCTTTCAACTGCTCGCGCAGGTAGTACTCGCGCTGGCTGCGGTCCACTTCACTCTGCACTTTGGAGTGGATGCGGTTCTCCAGTTCGAGCACATCCAATTCCCGCCCGAGCATGATGCTCAGCCGCTGCAACCGCAGTTCGATATCGAACGTTTCCAGCATCCGCTGGCGTTCCGGTACGGGGACGCCCAGGGCGGAGACGATCAGATCGGCCAGCCAGCCGGGGTCGTCCACGTTGAGGGCGAAGACATAGGCATCTTCGGGCAAGCTGCGGTTGAGCTGGATGACTTTTTCGAACAAGGCCAGCACGGCGCGCATCAGGGCTTCGGTCTCGCGGCTGCGCTCGGTGCCTTCGTACACCGGCCGGGCTCGTGCGCGCAGGAAAGTCTCGCCCGGCAGATATTCGACGATCTGCACGCGGCGCCGTCCCTGGGCCAGCACCGTCGTGGCGCCTTCCGGCAGGTGCAGCACCCGTCCCACCGCCGTCTCGCATCCGATGGTATAGAGATCGGCGGAGGCGGGTTCCGCTTTCTCGTCGCTCTTCTGGGCGACGGCGATCACCGTCTGGCCCGCGGTGTGGGCATACTCCAGCGCTGAAAGCGCGCTTTCCCGTCCCACAAAAAGCGGGGTAACCATGCGGGGGAAAACCACCAAGTCGCGCAGCGGGAGAACGGCGCACGTGATCAGCCCGTCCTTGTCCGGCGGCGCGTCGGGAATCTTTTGCAGCTCCTCGGTGCGGCTTCCCAGCACCTCGGCAAATTCCGAACGAAGCTGCCAATCG
>JBEKLP010000084.1:0-9860 GCA_050010135.1 Anaerolineales bacterium | reverse complement strand
GCGATGCAATCCAAGGCTCTGCAACACCTGGCCAAAGCCATGCGGGATTTGGAAAAGGAAACGGAAGCCAACCGATCCGAGGCGATCATCCTCCGTTGCCGCAATCTTCCACCGGCGCCCTTCCAACGGTTGTTCGGGTTTGAAGACGCTTTGGCGCAACTCGACCGCTGGTTACGGGATCCGCAGGGTCCGCCGATCATCAGCATCGAGGGTTTGGGCGGACTGGGAAAAACCGCTTTAGCCTATGCTGCTGTGCGTGAAGCGCTGAGCTCGGGCGATTGGGCCGATGCGGCATGGGTCTCGGCCATGGACCGGCCGTTTTTCCTCTGGGAAGCACCCGACACGCCTCCGCCGCTCGATCCAAACCGGATGATCGAGCAGATTGCCGCCCAGTTGGGTCAGCCGGACAGCCAGTCCACTCCAAATCGGGGGGATCGCCGCGCGTCGATTCGGAGCATCCTTTCGGAAAAACCGTACCTCATCATTCTGGAAGATTTGGAACCGGAACATCGGCCCAAGGATTTTCTCCCCAATCTGCTCACCCCCACGGGGCCGACGCGTTTTCTGCTTACCAGCCGCCAGCGGCTGCCCTTGCTTTCCGGATGCGTCAATCTCTACCTGCACGAGTTATCCCACGAAGCCTGCCTCTCGCTCATGCGGTATGAGGCTCAGGAACGCCGATTGAACATTTCCGAAGAGGATATGGAGAAGGTGTTTTCACTGGTGGGCGGGAATCCCATGGCGCTGAAATTGATTATCGGTCAGGCGGCGAGTTTGCCGTTACACCGCGTTTTGGAAAATCTGGTCCCTTCGGCGAAAGGAACGCCGACAGGGATCGTCCTGCAACAGATTTATCGCCATTCCTGGAAACTGCTTCTGCCCGGCGCGCGCCAGGTGCTGTTTGCGATGGAACGGTTCTCCCCCAACGGTACGACCTATGAGGACCTGCAACGGGCCACCGATCTCGAACCCAAGCAGTTGGATCCCGCGCTGCAACAGCTGGTGACCCATTCGCTGGTTGTTTACGATCCGGCTCCGGTGGATAAATACAGAATCCACCGGCTGACTTATATTTTTCTCTGGACGGTGCAACGAGGCGGAGTAATGAATCTGATCGATACGAAACCGGTGAGCCTTCCTTGATACCGGCCTATCTCCGGTCGCATCGGACAAAGGATTGGATGGATAGAAAAGAAAGACGTACCCGAAAGCCCGTCTCATTGTGTATCATAGATTGCTTGTCGTCCAATTAGTATCTCTTTCGGAGGTGTCATCTAGCTCTATATTTCCCAATTGGAGTCGATTCTTTGCATCTGCCTAATAGCCTTCCGGGCAATTTGGCGGACAGTAAAGGCCTCCCGCACATCCCAGCCCGCCGGGTCAGTATCAGTGAATTGTTGCGCAGCTTGATTCGGTCAGACAACCACAAAACCGTCTACGGGAGCGGGATGGGCAGAGGCATCGCTTCCCGGTAGGTCTCAAATTATCCAGCCAGCTCCTATGGGACAGGGCTGACCAGTGGTTCGAGTGGGACCAGGTCAGGGGCATTGGAGACCTCCCAACTTTTATAGCCTGGATTTCCAAGGATGCCCCAGGGAATCTTGACCCATCCACCACCTGCTTTTGTGTTGAGGGGTATTGTTAGATCATGCTTCATTGTGCCAGGAACTGGGAAAGTCCATTGCTCCTCCCCATTCCTGCAAATGTTCGGACCTTGGATTACGCCGTTTTCCCCCATATTCTCGACAACACTGAGTTTCATGACACCGCCTCGGCAGGTACCTGTGATCTGAGGAACATACTTCCAAGTTGCGTAGAAGTGACAGTTTGTACTGGTCAATTCAAAGTCGCCGAGAGCTTGTGTCGCGCCGGCAGAGACATTTCCAGCTTTATCCATGAGCAATGACACATATCCCTCAACCTTGATGTTCGCATTGGAATTTCCAACCGTCATGCTGTAATTCTCATCCACATTCAGGTACCACGGGCCGTCCTTCTGGCAATCCATATTGGGTTTGCCAGAACTTCCTTCAGTGGCCGACAAAGCGCCCTGTTCGGTGGCCAGCACTGGAGCGGTCGTGTTGCCTCCTCCCGGTTTCTGTCCCAGGAGCGACAGCGGGTAGGGCACATTACAACTAACGAGTGCAACGCCTAGAACAAGGGAAGGCATAAGAACGCTTGCCATTCGACCCCGTCTATTAGCCGAGTTTACAATGTGTTTCATAATCGCCTCCTTCTTGCGTGGAAGTCCGCTACCAATGTAATAACCTTCCTTCCGTGTGTACTCTATCACTAACGGCTGGAGAAAACGTATATAAAACCTACAACAAACCTACAAATTGACCAAAGATTCCACCCGTTGTTTTCCGGAATCCCGGTTATTTCTCATCCTATTTCTATTGCACTCACCAAGATTCAAATCTTTTGAGAAAGGAACCTGATTGCGTCCCGTACCAATATTTGGATTGGGACTATCTAAATAAAAATATTTTGATTTTTAAGGGAATTTCTACGCAGCACGAGCCTTTTCCATAGCGATCACACTGACGCGCGCCGCCACCTTCCCGGCCATTTCGATCAGCGCGACCGCAACGGGCGACTCCGGTGAGGTGACGACGACGGGTTTTCCGCTGTCTCCTCCGATCCGCACGGTTGGATCGATCGGAATTTCCCCAAGGAAGGCAACACCGGCCTCCCCGGCCAGCTGCTTTCCCCCGCCGTGGCCGAACAAGTCGACCGGGCTGCCGTCGGGGCTCGTCCAATAACTCATATTTTCCACAACGCCGATAATCGGTACGTTCAGCATCCGGAACATTTCCAGACCGCGCAGGGCGTCGTCCTGTGAAACCTGTTGCGGTAGCGTGACAATCAAACCACCTGTGACCGGGATGAGCTGGCACAAGCTGATCTGCACATCGCCGGTTCCCGGCGGCAAATCGACGATCAGATAATCCAGCATTCCCCATCCGACGTCGGCGAGCAATTGGCGGATGGCCGAATGCAGCATTGGCCCGCGCCAGACGAGCGGCTGACCCGCTTCCACCATCAATCCGACGGACACGACCTTCACTCCAAACGCAACGGCTGGAACAATCCGCTCGCCATCGGGTGCGGGCAGTTGGGAGATTCCCATCATCCTGGGCACATTGGGACCGTAGATATCGGCGTCCAGTAAACCCACGCAACTTCCCTTTTGCGCAAGATAGGCCGCCAGATTGACCGCGATCGTGCTCTTACCCACCCCGCCCTTCCCGGACGCGACGGCGACGATGTTCCGGGCCGGAGATTGTATCTGGCCGCGCTGCGACCCGCTCGGAACGGTGGCGTCCATGCTCACTTGCACCTCCCGTACGCCGGGAACCGAGCGCACGGCCTCGCGTGCGTCCGCGGTGATACGGTCGCGCAGGGGACAGGCGGGCGTGGTGAGAACCAGTGTGAACGACACCCGGCCGTCCTCCACCTTAAGATCGCGGATCATATTCAGGGTGATGAGGTCTTTGTGAAGTTCGGGGTCCTCGACCTTCCCCAGCGCGGCGCGCAGTTGCTCGATGGTCGGGCTCTTCCCGCCCGGGGACGGAGCTTTCATCTCATTCGTGTCCTTCCTTGGCCTTGGAATCCCCGTTGAGGTAGTCTTGAATTTCCTTGCGGGCTTTCTCATACAGGCGGGAGATATCCTGATCGCTGCCGCGGAAGCGAAGAATCGCCTGGCGGGCGCAAGCGGTGCAGCCGCGCAGGGCACGGAAGGAATCCGCCTGGCAGGTGACGCATCCGCTCAAGCGGATCATCATCAGGCCGAATGCCAAGGCGTCGGGATCGACCTCTTCCAATTCCGATACCCGCGCCACCAGCCGTTTCCAGCCCACCCCGCGCAGATCGGCCAGCGAAGGAACGACGCGCATGGGGAAGAGCATCTCGGTATCTTCGTGATACATCAGCCGCCATCCGTCCGGCGGGCGTTCTTGGCCGCCCGCGCGGATCGCTCCCGTTCGAAAGCCAGCGGATGGATCGCCGCATGGTAGGCCTCGGGCCGGAGGAGCTTTTCCAGATCGTAGATGTTTCCCGCCCGTTTGCGCGAGGCCAATTCGTACTCCCGGTCCATCTTGATGGCATCAAAGGGGCAGTATTCCGCGCACAAACCGCAATTCATGCACACATCGGTGTCGATGAAAAACTCGGACGGCGCAGGGATCGGCTTCCCGGAGGAGGGATCTGCGCTCCGGGTGATCCAGATGCATTGCGGTGGGCAAACCTTGGCGCAAATTCCGCAGGCCGTGCAACGCGGTCTCCGCACGCCCCCTTCCCCTTCCGCGTAAACCAGGAAGGGAACGACCCGGAATGCCTCCGGCACGGGGAGTTTTTCTTCCGGATACTGAATGGTAAAAATCCCGCGCGTATCCTTGCTGCTTCTGTGGCCGATCCCTTCCGGATGGAAGTAGCGCCTTCCCCACCAACGGAGATCGTCCCAATAGGACTCCGACAGGTGCTTTAGCGTAAGACCCAGCCCGTTGAAAATTCCAAATCCGAACATGACCAATTAACCCTTAGCGGACTGCGAAAAAATTCGGGATTTGTCATTGCGAGCCCCGCCCCGGCTTCGCCGGGCGAGGCCGGGGGAGCGAAGCGACGAAGCAATCTGGGTTTACTCACGCAAAAAACGAGATTGCCCCGCCCCGGCCCGTACCCTGCAAAGGTTGCACTTGGCGGGGCGAGGCCGGGGCTTCGCTCCCTTCCCCCGAAGAACACGAGGGCAAGCGGTTGCTCGCAATGACATCTTTCATGTCCTTACACACCCGGTTGGCACGGATTGCACGGAACCGATCCAGTTTCATATAGGACGGTTTCATCCGAAGTCATCGATCCGTTTCTCCCAGAATGATATCGATGCTTCCGAGCACCGCCACGACGTCGGCGACCTTCTGCCCGCGGCACATTTCGGCCATCGAGGTTAGGTTGATGAACGACGGGGCACGCACATGGTATCGCCAGGGGTTGGGGGCGCCGCTGGAGACGACATAGAACCCCAATTCGCCCTTCGGACCTTCCACGCGCCCGTAGGCTTCACCCGGGGGGACCCGCACCTGATATTGCGGCTTACCGGCCAGGATCTCTCCTCCGGGAAGATCATGGAGCGCCTGGCGGACGATTCGGATGCTCTGGCGGATTTCATCCAAGCGGACGCGATATCGGTCGTAGACGTCGCCGCCGTCGCGGCAGGCGACCTTCCAATCCAGCCGGTCATACACGGAATACGGCTCTGCCCTGCGCACGTCGTACGGCACGCCGGAAGCGCGCAGGACGGGTCCGGCGGCGGAATAGGCGACAGCCTGTTCCGCGGAGAGCATCCCGACGCCGATGCACCGTTCTTTCAGGATTTCATTTTCCGTCAGGTAGAAATCCAATTCGTCCACTTTGCGCGGGAGCCGCTCCTCGATCAGTCCGCGAATCCGCTCCAGGATGTCGTCGGGAACGTCGCGCGCCAACCCTCCGAACCGGAAGAAATTGCACATCATCCGCGACCCTGTCACCGCCTCGAAGATGTCGAGGACCAGTTCGCGTTCCTCAATGGCGTAGAGTGCCGGCGTGAAGAATGCCCCCAGATCGTTGAGAAGGAAACCGATCGACCACAGGTGGCTGACGATGCGGGTCAGCTCGGCCAGGATAACGCGCAGGTAATTCGCGCGTTCCGGCGGCTGGATCCCCATGAGTTTTTCCACCGCCAGCACGTATCCGAAATTGTTGCTGAGTGAGGTGAGGTAATCCAACCGATCGGTAAAGGGGATGTTGGCCAAAAAGGTGTTGCGCTCGCCGATCTTTTCATGGCAGCGGTGCAAATACCCCATCACCGGTTTGAGGTCGATCACGTTTTCGCCGTCGAGAAGCGCGGCGATGCGGAAAACGCCGTGCGTGGAAGGATGCTGCGGGCCGAGATTTATCGTCAGGCGTTCGGTTTGCAGCGCGCCGCTCCGCGCTTGCGAGGCGCTTTCCAGCGCGGCATACAACGCCCGGTTATCTTGGGATTCCCATCCATCGGGTGGTGCGCCCTCCGCAGGGCGGACATAACCGTCGTCGGATTTTCCGCCGGCATTGCCGGCCGGCCAGCGGCTGGCGAACGGTTTTGCATCCTCTTCGTACAGCGGCTCGCGCCAGTCTTTGCGCAACGGGTGCCCGGAAAATCCTTCCCACAACAGAATTCTCCGCGGGTCCGGATGCCCGATAAAGCGGATTCCGAATAAATCCCAGATTTCGCGCTCCTGGAATTCCGCGCCCGGAAAAACGGGGGTCAGACTCGGGAGCGCCGGTTCATCCCGCGCAACGCGGGTTTTTACCACCAGAGCCGGTCCACCGCTCGGCTGGAAGAAATGGTATACAACCTCAAATTTACCTTCCGGAAGATAGTCGACACCGGTGATCGAGGAAAGATAGCGATAATCTTCCTCGTCGCGCAGCATCCGGGCGACGTCCGGCAATGTTTCCGGCGCGACAATCCAACCGGAATAACCTGGCCGTTGGTCGGGAATCACGGTTTGCGGAAATCGCTCCCCGAGGTTCACGCCTTTCGTTCCTCCGATTTTCGCAGATCCGGAGTGGATTCAACCAAATCGGATCCCAATCCCGGAACCAGGATCTCGCGATCACCCTTCCGGTACCACGGCACGGTCCGGAGCGATTGACTATCGATGGTTTTCTGTAGTTCGATCAACCCGTTCAGCAGAGCCTGGGGCGTCGGGGGACATCCCGGTACGTAGATATCCACCGGCAGAAACCGGTCGACTCCCGGTACGACGTTGTATCCTTCCCGGAATGGACCGCCGCCCGAGGCGCATGCGCCCATCGCCATCACGTATTTCGGCTCGGTCATCTGGTCGTAGAGCCGGACGATTGTGGGAGTCATCTTCTTGGTTACCGTTCCGGCGATGATCAACAAATCGCTCTGCCGCGGGCTGGGGCGCATGATTTCCATCCCAAAACGCGACAAATCAAACCGGCTTGCCTGGGTACAGATCATCTCGATCGCGCAGCACGCTAGGCCGAACATCATCGGCCACACCGAGTTTTTCCTGCCCCAGTTGTACATTCGGTCGAGGTTGGTGATAACAACCCGACCGATCAGACTGTCTGGTAGGGAAAACTTCGGATCGTGCAAAGGTTCGTCAGGCATATGTTCTGAAGAATCACCCATTCTGGCTAAAAAAACTCGATTTTAAGGGTGTTTCCATGAGCGGGATTATACCCCTCAAAAGCCCTATTTTTTCGCTTTTTTGTTTTTTTCCTGGCCTATCAGGGATAAAGTTATTTACAGGACCATACATCCTAAAATCGCCACTATCCTCAATCAGAATCGAGTCCACGGTTTAATGACAAAAAGCCCGGCCAATCGGGCTTTTTGGTCTCGCATCTTTTTGATTCCCGGATTTTATTTCCAACCGGCACCAGGCGATTATTTAATCCAGCGCTTTATGAAGCGCAAAGCATACGGCATCCACCTGGTCCTCGGTTATAACTCCGGAAAAGGGAAGTGCCAGGCTTTCCTCGCCCAACCGTTCCGTTACCGGGAAATCCCCCGGTTGATATCCAAAGCGTTCCCTGTAAAAGGATTGGAGGTGGATGGGGGAAAAATATTTTCTGGATGGAATCCCTGTCTGAGCAAGTTTGCCGATGATCACGTCGCGTTGCGCCGGCGGCAGGATTCTGATGACGTATACGAACCAGGATACCGCGGTTGTATACGGGGCGATATGGGGAAGCCGCACCAGTTCCAAATCCCGCAGCCTCTCCTCATACCAAAACGCCACCCGCCTCCGCTTCTCAAGCAATTCGGGAAGGCGCTTTGCCTGAGCCAATCCGAACGCCGCGCTCATTTCATCCAGCCGATAGTTATATCCAAGCCGGTCATGTTCCAACCAGGCGCCGCCTATCTTGCGGCCCTGGTTCCTCAAGGATCGCGCCGCTTCGGCCCAAGCTTGGTTATTCGTGGTTATCACGCCACCTTCGCCGGTCGTCATTTGCTTATTAGGATAGAAGGCCATCACTCCTATGTCACCCAAAGATCCAGCTAAACGGTCTTTATAACCTGCCCCAATCGTTTCGCATGCATCCTCAATAATTCTAATGTTGTGTCTATGCGCAATATCAATTAATTGGTCAAAATCCGCCGCCTGAAGGAATACGTTCACGGCAAGGATCGCTTTGACGGCCTCCAAGCCTTTCTTTGACTTTGACATTGACCGTGGAAGATATTTTTCTGCGGCCTTCCCTCCGCTTTTCAACGCCTCGACCGCTTCGTCCACAAGCAGCGAATCCAGATTTCCCGTCTGATCTTCCACATCCACGAAAATCGGAATGGCGCCTTCGTATAAAAAACAGTTCGACGACGCGATAAAGGAAAACGGCGTCGTAACCACCAAATCCCCCGCCCCGATGCCTGCCACAATCACTGACAAATGCAATCCGGCGGTTCCGGACGAAACCCCGACGGCATATTGGGTTCCCGAGATGCGCGCCATCTCTTCTTCGAATGCCCGGATCTTTCCGCCCATGCTAAGGTCCGACGAGCGCAAAACCTCCATGACGGAATCGATTTCCGCCTGGGAAATATCCGGTGACGACATTCGAATCTGCTTTGGTTCCAATGGTGAGCCTCCCGAGGTGATGAATGCCTTTATTTTATCAGTTAATCGACAACGGATTGAAATTTCCGGGCGGCGTAATAATTCCATCGGGCAATGCCGCCTCTGTGCAACCCTAAGGTTGGAGAAACTTCATAAACCGCTCGATCGTCAGCGGGGCCGATCCTTCGTAATGATTATTTACATTTACATAAATCTCTTTTCCATCAGCCGCCAGATGGGAGACGATCCCGGCAATATCCGCCAACTCCTTCTCGCGGGGTGTGACGATCCTATTCCAGACTTTTCCCGTTTCCTCCTCGATGGCTTCCCGTCCGGTTCCATGGAGGCGAAAGATAATGGTTGAAAAGGCGCGGATCTTCCGTTCCATCTTCCGCCACAAGTCGATCACTGGAGGCATCCAATATCCCTGCAGGAAAACGGGATCCCATTCCTGATCCAGCAGATAATCCAAAAAGCGGTCGTTCAAATAATTCCCATTCCGAATTTCGAGCGCATATTGCCTGCCAACCGGTAATCCTTTTCGGAATTCCGCCAACGTCCGTTCGAACGTTTCTTGGGATTCCATTTTTTGGCGGTTTAAATATTCGAACTGAAAAATCAAGGGCCCAAGCGTCATCCCCAGGGGTTCCATTGTTGTCATGAAATCGGAAAACAGTCCCCGCGAGAGAAAAAATCGGTTTTTCGGACCGAGCGATGTTTTTTCCTTTGCGTAGGCATGCGTGAGCGTAATGCTGTTGGGGATTTTTACCGAAAACCGGAAAGCCTCCGGAACGACGTAGCGGTACTCGCGGACGTCGCCGGGATCTGGCAGCCGGATTTTATTGCCGGGAAAGAGCGACCAGAACCACTGATCGATTTCTACCGTCGAATATTTTCGCGAATATTCCTGCAGATAATTCTCCACCCCGGGTGAATAGACTAGGCCTTCCCAGGAAGGATATTTCCACGAACAGGTGCCGATCCGTAATTTATGCATGATCCGATTTTGGCAAGCGCGTCCGGGCAAGGAAAACCCTTTTACCGGTCTTGATCCGGAAAGAAACTTGCGGCGGCGACATGCCGCTTAATAAAATTTTGTCTCGATCTCGCCGGTCGTATTCCCGATTTCATAGACAAAAATCCCATGCCGGTCGTCGAGCGCGACCGGCGTCCATCCACTCATCGAAAAAAGATGCGACACCACCTTCGCACCCGGCCGGAGGGTTTTCTCCAGTCTGTCTTTCAGCGTTT
>JBEKLP010000083.1:0-10005 GCA_050010135.1 Anaerolineales bacterium | reverse complement strand
GCAGAATCTGCAATACGCCTCGCGCGCCATCCAACTGGCGCAGGAACTGTTCGGGGACGGCATCGAAGAGCGGTTCCTGCAGCGTCTGGAAACAGCCCGCAGCAATGAGAAGGGTACGCTGGACGGACGCGCGGTGTATGCTCAAACCGCCCGCGCCGCGCGGGTCGATCTTTCCCAGGTGGCGGCGCATTATGCCGCCGCTTCCCTTTTCGAAACCTACGGCCAGCGCACCCGGCTTTTCTGCTTCGGGGTTGAGCGCCATGCGCACCGGAACTACGAGGCGGGAAGGGCCAAGCTGGCCGTCGGGCAGGCGACGGTCACTTCCGAAATCTCGTGGGAGACCGCCCGGCTGTGCTACGGGATGCTGCACTTCGGGGACCAGAATTTCAGCGGCGGGGTGAGCGCCTACCGGAGCGAGGGGGAATATGAAACCATGGAGCGCGATCTTTCCTCTGCGTTCCTGCGCGGTGATTTTCCCGAGGTGATCCGGTCGTTCGACCAAAACTTCGGTGGAACGTCCTACTCCCTCAAGAGCCTGTTTCGCGACGAGCAACGCAAAATTCTCAATCTCGTCATCGAAGAAAATCTGGCCGAGGCGGAAACCGTGTATGCCCAGTTGTACGAAAACCACGCTCCCCTGATACGGTTTCTCATGAGTTTGAATATGCCGCTTCCGCGGGCGTTTCAGGCCGCGGCGACCGTTGCGCTCAACGGGCAATTGCGGCGGGCCATGGCTGCGGAACCCCTGGATCTCGACCATCTTCGAAACCTTTTGGAAGAGGCCCAGGTATCCAAGATTGAGCTGGACGCCGAGACTTTGGGTTTCACTCTTAAAAATGCCATCAGCCGGCTGGCCGGAAAACTTTTCACCGAGCCGGAGGACCTTTCGCGGCTGCGGGCGCTGCAGCAGGCAGCCGAACTGGCGCGATCCCTTCCGTTCTGGGTGGACTTATGGAAGGCGCAGAATGTCTACTACGAAATTCTACAGAGCGCCTTTCCCAAACTGCAAAAGCAGGCTCGGGAAGGCAGCAAGACCAATCCGGATTGGGTGAAGGAATTCCTCGCCTTGGGAGATTTGTTGATGGTGCGAACCGAGGAGGAGAAAACCGGGTAATTCCTTAGGATCAGCGGCAGATAATTAGTATTTTGGGATGGCGCCGTGATCGATAAACTAACCTTCGGTGAAGTGGCTGGAGAAGTCCGGATATAAATGAAAGAACACGGACGGTCGAACCCGACGACTTTGGAAAGAGGCCTTGCCGCGCCCAGTAAATCGATGGGTATGAGCGCGGGCTGGCTGGCGCGGGAGGAAAAAAGCGAATCTTTCCTGCGCGTATTTCGAGGACTATTCCGAATCTATTACAGGCTCTTGATGAGATTCCCAAGCGCAAGAAGAACCAATCCCGCAATCGCCAAGATGAATGTAAACTGGTGAAAACCAAAATCCGGGATGATTTGCAGAAGGAGAGCGAGCACTCCCAGACCGATGGCGATCCAAAAGGTGGGATGTTTTGGCGGGGTGAGTTTTATCATGGTTGTCCTTTTCGCTGTGGGCAGGCAATTACGGATCATGCAACTCAATTGCGGTCATTGCCGGTATCTCCCTCCCGAACAAATGGATCCTGCACCCCAAGTATAAATTCAAGCGCCATAAAAGCAACCGCAGCTATTCCTACCCGGTTACATGGATAAATCAGCGGATTTCAGGGGAATCGTATAAAAAGAAACGATATATCACCGGCTCGTTGACATCGAACGTCACCCCGTGGTTTAATCCTTCCGCTCCCTATCTTTCTCATCCCGGCTCCCATGCGCATGAAGGATACAAACCCCATCCTGGGATGGGCCTATCGGAACGGAATTCGACCAGCGCTTGCCGCGGGCTTGATCGCGGCGGGCATCGTCGCCGCGGTTGTTCTCTCCCAACCCGCCGAGTACCGGGCAGAGATCCGGATTTTAAGCGCGGGGAATCTTTCAGCGGACGAGGTCCAGGCGCTGGCAACCACGCCGGGAGTTGCCGCCCGTGCCGTCACGCTTCCGGCGCTGTCCGGGTACAATTTATCCGCGGCGGATTTTTTTCGCGGCGCGAATGTCGAACAATTGCTGGAGGCCGGCTTGCTCCGGCTCAGCATTCGGGATACCGACCCGGGGCGGGCGGACGGCCGAGCGCTTGCCTGGGCCCAGGCCCTGTGCGCCGCAGCCACCGCCGGATCAGCGACGGCCGGAAGGGGTTGCTACGACCCGAATCCGGTTGTTCCAGGGAAACTGGATAATTATCTCGGTTGGAAACTGTTGACGGCTTTTCTGCTGGGAGCGGTCCTTGGATACGGAGGAGCCTGGGGAAAGGCCCGTTGGAATAAAAAGGAGAACGCAAGCATGGCGAAAAAGAATCCCGTGAAATCCGACGGCGGGGAAACGGCGCAGGCGCTGATCCGGAAATTAAAGACCGGCAAAGCGCGCATCGGCGTGGTCGGCTTGGGGTATGTCGGCCTGCCGCTGGTGGACGTTTTCGGGCGCGCCGGATTTTCCGTCGTGGGGATCGACGTGGATGCGAACAAAATCGAGGCGCTGCGCAAGGGGAAATCCTACATCGAGGACGTTCCCTCCGCGCGCATCGCCGCGATGGTCCGCAAAGGCGCCCTGCATGCCACCACGGATTTTTCCATCGTCGAGACGCTCGACGCGCTGTCGATCTGCGTGCCCACGCCGCTCCGTAAAACCGGCGATCCGGATCTTTCCTTTATCGTCAACGTCACCGAGGAGATCGCCAAATACCTTCATCCCGGCATGGTGATCGTTCTCGAATCCACATCCTACCCTGGAACAACCCGGGAGATCATGCTGCCGAAATGCGAAGCGCGTGGGTTGAAAGTCGGCCGGGACCTTTTCCTCGCATTCTCCCCGGAACGCGTCGATCCCGGGCGAAAGGATTGGACCACGGTCAATACACCCAAAGTGATCGGCGGGATCACTCCGGCATGCCTGGAGGTGGCCTTGGCGTATTACGGACGCGCGATCGACGAGATGGTTCCGGTTTCCTCGGCCGAAGCGGCGGAAATGTCGAAGCTGCTGGAGAACACATTCCGCGCGGTTAACATCGGCCTGGTCAACGAAGTGGCCATTATCTGCGACCGGTTGGGATTGGACGTTTGGGAAGTGATCGAAGCCGCCGCCACCAAGCCGTTCGGCTTCATGAAATTCACCCCGGGGCCCGGGCTGGGCGGGCATTGCATCCCGATCGATCCGCTGTATCTCTCCTGGAAGCTCAAAGCGGTGAATTACAACGCCCGCTTCATTGAGCTGGCCAGCGAAATCAACACCAACATGCCGCGCTACGTGGTCGGCAAGGTCCAGGATGCGCTCAACAAGCAGCGCAAGTCGATCAACGGCAGCCGGATCCTGGTGCTAGGCGTCGCGTATAAACCCAACGTATCGGACCTGCGCGAGTCGCCCGCACTGGATGTCATCGGATTGCTCCGCCAGAAAGGGGCCGCGGTGGAATATCACGATCCATACGTCCCCGAAATTCGGCATGAGTCGATCCAACTCAAGAGCGTCCCCGATCTCGAGGGGGCGATCGGAAAGGCGGATTGCGTGGTGATCACCACCAATCACGATTCCTACGCCTGGAAAAAAATCCTCGCACTTTCCCGGTTGATCGTGGATACCCGCAATGCGCTGGGAGACGACGGACGCGACAGCGAAAAGGTGGTGCGGTTGTAATGTCCCGTTATTTGGTCACCGGAACGGCCGGGTTCATCGGCGCGCGGCTGGCCGCGCTGCTCGTAGAGCAGGGCCACCAGGTCGTGGGCATCGACAACCTGAACAACGCCTACGACGTGCGGCTCAAACAATGGCGGCTGCAGCAGTTGCAGACCCTGCCGAAGTTTGCGTTTTCGCGCGGCGACATTTCCGACCGGGTGTCGATTGAAACCCTTTGGAACAAGCACGACGGCTCCGGTTTCGACGCGGTGATCAACCTGGCGGCGCGCGCCGGCGTGCGCCAGAGTTTGGAAAACCCCTATGTTTATGTTGAGACCAACGTCGCCGGAACTCTGAACCTTCTGGAACTGTGCCGGGCGGGAGGTGTGAAGAAGTTCGTCCTGGCTTCCACATCCAGCCTGTATGGGGCCGATACCCCGCGCCCGTTCCGCGAGGATGCTCCGACCGACAGGCCGCTTTCCCCCTACGCCGCTTCCAAAAAGGGCGCCGAAGCATTGTGCTATACCTATCACTATCTTTTCGGGATGGACGTCAGCATCCTGCGCTACTTCACGGTATACGGCCCGGCCGGAAGGCCCGACATGAGTTTGTTCCGTTTCGTCCAGGGGATATCCGAGGGGAAGCCCATATTCCTTTTCGGGGACGGCGCTCAAGAACGCGATTTCACCTACGTCGACGATATCGCCCGCGGGACGGCCGACGCGATAAAACCGCTCGGGTATGAGATCATCAACCTGGGCAGCGACCGTCCTGTGAAAATCCGCGATGTGATTGCGCAGGTCGAAGCGTGCACGGGCAAAAAAGCCGAGATAAAACGCCAGCCTGTTCACAAGGCCGACGTGCCCGCCACCTGGGCGGATATTTCCAAAGCGGGCGCCCTGCTCGGATGGAAACCGCAAACGCAATTCGAGGACGGCGTCCGCAAGCTGGTCGAATGGTACCGGGCGGAACAATCCTGGGCCAGCCAGATATCGACGGAGTGAACCCCTTGAGTCCACATATTGCCATCAGCACGTCCACCTTCGGCAAAGAAAGCAGCGAACCGGTCGACCTGCTGCGCGCGGCCGGGTTTACCCTGGCACTCAACCCGAACGGCCGGAAGTTGAACAAGGCCGAGACCGTGGCATTGGTGCGGGAGGCCGACGGTCTGATTGCCGGAACCGAAACCCTCGACCGGGAAGTGCTTATGCAGCTGCCGCGGCTGCGGGTTATTTCGCGGGTGGGAACGGCCGTGGATAACGTCGACCAAGTTTGCGCGGCGGAGCGGTGCATCCCGGTTTTCAACACGCCCGACGGGCCGACCGACGGCGTGGCCGAACTCACGCTGGCCGGTTTGCTTGCGCTTCTCCGGCGCGTCCCGCAAGCAGACGCTTCCATCCGCCGCGGGGAATTCGCCAAGCCGATGGGAAGGTTGCTGCGCGGCAAGACCGTCGCGATCGTGGGCTTGGGCCGCATCGGCAAAGCGCTCGCCAAGTTGCTGCAACCGTTCGCGGTCACCATCCTGGCGGTCGATCCCGTTGGCGATGATGAATTTGCGCGCAAATACGACGTGCGCTACGTTTCGCTTGAGGAAGCGCTTCCACTGGCGGATGTCATATCATTGAACCTGGCGGGTTCGCCCAAGGCCCCGCTCTTTGCGGCGGCGCAACTGGCGCGGATGAAAGCGGGTGCGGTGCTTGTCAACGTGGCGCGCGGCGGATGGATCGACGAAAACGCGCTACTGGAAGCGCTCGAATCCGGACGCCTGGGGGGCGCGTACCTTGACGTGTTCGCCACCGAACCATATAAGGGGCCGCTGGCAAATTCCGAAAACGTCGTGCTGACCTCGCACATCGGTTCGTACGCGCTGGAGTGCCGCGTCGGGATGGAAGTGGAAGCGGCTAGGAAAGTGATCGAATTTTTTCAAAAGGAAACGGCGAAATGACCATCTCTGTCGTCACTGGCGGATCGGGTTTTTTGGGTAGCCACCTGGCCGACGAATTGGCCTCCCGCGGCCATAAGGTGATTGTGTATGACCGGCAATCGTCCGCCACTTTGCCGCCGGATCAAAAACAAGTGACCGGCGATCTGGATGATTTCGACCTGCTGTGCCGAACGATGGAGGGCGCGGACTACGTTTACCATTATGCCGGCTTCTCGGATCTTAATGCGGCCCGTGATCTACCGCGAGAAACGGTGCAGTCGAATGTGGTCGGCACGGTCAACGTGCTGGAAGCGGCGCGCCGCGCAAAGGTTAAGCGCTTTGTTTTTTCCAGCACCATTTACGTATACAGCGGCGAAGGATCCTTTTACCGCGCCAGCAAGCAGGCGTGCGAGGGGTACATCGAGGAATACCAGCACCACTACGGGCTGGATTATACGATCCTGCGCTTCGGCAGCCTGTACGGCCCGCGCGCCGATGACAGTAACGGGGTCTACCGGTTGCTGCGCGAAGCCGCACGCACGGGGAAGATCCGCTACTATGGCGAGCCGGAAGATTCACGCGAATACATTCACGTGGCGGATGCGGCGCGTCTCAGCGTTGATATCCTTGCGCCCGAGTATGCCAACCAGCATTTGACCATCACCGGGCATTACCCGATGCGCGCCCGCGATCTATTCACGATGTTTTCGGAAATCCTCGGCCGCGAAGTCCAGGTGGAATATGCCCGGTCGGATCATCCCGATCTGCACTATCGGATTACTCCCTATCAATTCCATCCGCGGGTCGGGAAAAAACTCACGTCCAATTTGTACGTGGATTTCGGACAGGGCATCCTTCAAGTCCTTGAGCAAATTTCGCAGGAAGATCAGAAGCCGTAAGCGAGCCGATTCGGTTCTTCCCCCCAAAGGAGAGCCCTTGAACGTCGCCATCATCACCGCCCGCGGCGGAAGCAAATCCATTCGCAACAAGAATGTGATGCTGCTGGCCGGAAAACCGCTGGTGTACTATCCCGTCCGCGCCGCCCGCGAAGCATCGCGGATTACCAAGACCTACATCTCCACCGATAGCCCCGAGGTGATGCAAGTGGGGCGCGAGAACGGCTGTGAGATCATCGTGCGGCCCGAGGAACTGTGCGGCGACCACGTCAACCACGGCGAGGTGATCAAGCACGCGGTGGAGTATGCCGACGCGCGCGAGAAGGACCTGCGCAACGTGGTGCTGCTCCTGGGCAACACCGTGATGATCGACGGCGAGTTGCTGGATTCGGCGCTCGGGATGCTGGACGACCGACCCGAGCTGGATTCGGTGATGAGCGTTTGGGAGGCGGCCGACGATCACCCGCTGCGATCGCTCGAGATCGTCGACGGGCTGCTGCGGCCGTACGGCGATCCCGACCGGCAGGCGTCCACCGAGCGGCAGTCGTATCCGAAAGCCTACTATTACGACCAAGGCGTCTGGGCCTTCCGCAAGGAATGCGTCCAGCACCGCGACGGACCCAACCCGTGGTGGTGGATGGGGAAACGGTCGGCTCCGATCGTCCGCAACTGGGTGACCGGGCGCGACATTCACACGCTGCTCGACGCCGGGTTTTCCGAATGGTGGCTGACGAATTTACCCGGCGTGAAGGATCTGTAGAATTTTCGCAACCGGAAATCGAAATCCTTGCCCGGTTGCCATGATCGGATGCTTGGGAAACAGACCGGGAAGTGGAAAAGGCAAGAGGTACCTTTGACAAAACGCATTGACACGCTCCGCGCGATCGCATTCGATTTCGACGGCGTAATTCTGGAATCGGTCGATATAAAAACCCAGGCATTCATGGCCCTCTACGCGGCCTATCCGGATCGTCTGCCCGCGATCCGCGAGTATCATTTGAGCAATGCGGGCATCTCGCGCTACATTAAGTTCGAATACATCCAGACGAAGATCCTCGGCCTGCCGTATACCGACCGGGACCGCGAGTGGCAGAGCGCGGAGTTTGCGCGGCTCACCTATGAGCAAATCCTCCGTTGCCCGGAGGTGCGGGGTGCGGCCGGGTTGTTACAAGGTTTGGCGGGACGGGTCTTGCGGATCGTCGTCTCGGGGACGCCTCAGGACGAACTGCGGAAAATCGTCGCCGACCGGGGCATGGCGGGCTGGTTCGATGAAATCTGGGGCACGCCGCGCACCAAGATGGAAATCCTGCGCGACGTCCTGAAGACACACGTCCTTGACGTAGGCACCGTATTGATGGTCGGGGACGGCATGAGCGATTACCAGGCCGCGCAGGAAGTTGGAGTGCGATTCCTCGCCCGCGAAAAGGACTCGGTCTTCGCGGGAATGACCGTGGATAAAGTACGGGACCTAACGGAGATGGCGGCGTGGCTGGAAGGAACAGATAACGGACAATAGACAATGGACCATCGACCATCGTTGATGGTCAGCATAAAGGGATGCAAGCGCTTCACTAGCACGTGGTATCATCCGTCTACACTCGTGAAATCGAGTGCAAAAAGGGGGACTTATGGTTTTCAAATTCGAGGATCTCGAGGTATGGAAGTTGTCACTTGATTATCTTGATAACGTGTATCAATTAGTCGACCGTCTGCCGAAGGAGGAAGCATATAATCTTCGCAGTCAATGGATCCGAGCGACAACCTCGATTTCGCTTAACATCGCCGAAGGCTCTACCGGGCAATCCAATCAAGAGCAGAGTCGATTCCTTGGATATGCCGTTCGTTCGGCGATGGAGTCTGCAGCGTGTTTCCGATTGGCTCAGCGTAGGGGATTTCTTCAAGACGGCACCGTATCGGATAAACTGGAGGAGCAGACGGATAAATTGGTCCGGAAACTGCAATCTTTTCGAAAAGTGCTTCTAATGAATTCGAAAGCCACGGGGTCATAGGAAGATCAAGGGGTGTCGTCGATGGTCCATGGTCGATGGTCCATTGTCTGTAACTCATCATCGAAGGTCAAATGAATTAATGGAATCTTCGCAAAGCGACTTCACCGGCCCGACCACTGACATCGCCCCGTCGAAGGGATGGGTCAGTCTGCGGCTGCATGAGCTGTGGGAATTCCGCGAGCTGTTGTATTTCCTCACTTGGCGGGATATCAAGGTGCGCTACAAACAAACCGTCCTCGGGGCGGCATGGGCGATTTTGCAGCCTTTCATGACCATGGTCGTCTTCAGCCTGTTTTTCGGCCGATTGGCGCACATTTCCAGCGGCAGCAGCAACATCCCCTATCCTATTTTCAGTTACGCCGGATTGGTCCCTTGGACCTTTTTCGCCTACGGGTTGGCGCAATCCTCGAACAGTCTGGTTGGCAACGCCCAACTGATCAAAAAGGTTTTTTTCCCCCGGTTGGTTGTGCCGATTGCCAGTATTCTTTCCGGATTGGTGGATTTTACTCTGGCGTTTATCGTGCTGTTGGGGATGATGCTGGTTTTCGGAATTGCGCCGACGATCAACGTGATTTTTTTGCCGTTTTTCTTGCTGCTTGCCTTTATCACGGCGCTGGGTGTGGGACTGTGGCTCTCGGCGCTCAATGTGGAATATCGCGACGTTCAGTATATGGTGCCTTTTCTGGTCCAATTCTGGATGTTCATCAGCCCGGTGGCTTATCCCAGCAGCCTGTTGAGCGGGCCATGGAGAACCTTGTACGGGCTCAACCCGATGGTGGGAGTGCTCGACGGATTTCGTTGGGCGCTCCTGGGCAGCACCGGAGCGCCGGGGCTGATGGTCGGACTCTCCATTATCGTGGCGGTCTTGATCCTGGTATCGGGCGCTTTTTATTTCCGGCGCATGGAACGCAACTTCGCGGACGTGGTGTGACGATGGGCGATCTGGTTATCCGTTCGGAACAACTGGGCAAACGGTACCGCATCGGCGCATTGCAGCAGGGTTATCGCACCCTGCGCGAAACGCTGGTGGATCTGGCCAAAGCCCCCTACCGTGTCGCCCGGAGAGCCGTCCGGCGCGAATCGAAGCCCGGTGAGCAAATGATCTGGGCGCTCCGGGATATCGACTTCGAAGTACATCAGGGTGAAGTTTTGGGAATCATCGGCCGGAATGGAGCGGGGAAAAGCACACTCCTGAAGGTGCTCTCCCGGATCACCGAACCCACCACCGGCCGGGTGCGGGTGGCGGGTCGCGTCGGATCATTGCTCGAGGTGGGCACCGGTTTTCATCCGGAGCTGACCGGCCGGGAGAACATCTACCTCAACGGCGCAATCCTCGGCATGCGCAACGCCGAGATCGACCAGCGCTTCGACGAAATCGTGGCGTTCTCGGAAATCGAAAAATTCATCGATACCCCCGTCAAACATTATTCGAGCGGGATGTTCCTGCGGCTGGCCTTCGCCGTGGCAGCCCATC
>JBEKLP010000082.1:0-10484 GCA_050010135.1 Anaerolineales bacterium | reverse complement strand
GGAGGATCTCCTGGAGTGCGTGCGCCGGGCGGTGGGCGGGATGCCGTTCCTGGCCGAGGACCTGGGTGTGATCACCGACGACGTGGTGGCACTGCGCCGGCAGTTCGACCTTCCGGGAATGCGTGTTTTGCAATTCGGCTTCGGCGAAGATTTCGACAACCCGTTCCTCCCGCACAATTTCGATTCAAAAACCGCAGTGTATACCGGAACACACGACAACGACACCACCCTCGGCTGGTTCCATGGCCTGGGAGAAGTGGAGCGCGGCCGCGTGCAGCGTTATCTGGGACGCAGTTGCGACGACATCGCCTGGGATTTTATCCGCCTGGCGATGGCATCAGTGGCGGAAACGGCGGTCTGCCCGCTCCAGGATGTTCTGGCTTTGGGCGGCGAGGCGCGAATGAACTTTCCGGGCCGCGCAACCGGAAATTGGACCTGGCGCTTCCGCGAGGAGGACCTTCGGCCGGAACTTGCCCTTCGATTGCGCGAGTTGACCACCGTCTATGGACGGATTTCGGATGCGGGGGATTCCCACGGACCGACCGCCGTATGACCGGGCGCAGGAAAAAAGCAACCAAAGGATTTCGCCCCTTCTTTTTCAATCCCGGACGAAATCGAAACGGACCGGCTGTTGCCTGCGGAAATCATATTCGGAGCCTCGGGATTAAAATGAACGCAATCGGTGCGCACCGGAGTATGCTATCGTTGGTTAGCGGCGTTCCGCGGAAGCCGGTTCTGTTCTCTGTGAAAGGATCCAATTGACCGACGGTTCTGGTTCACCCTCCTTAGCCTCTCCGGCCGGCGCAACTATGCTGCGCGCCGGGGTCGAGGAAATGGAACCGAATTACTGGGTGCTCTCGGTTTTTGATCTCATCGGTTGTTATAGTTCCGGTCCGACCGAAGAGGATGCGATTGCCGAAGCGGAGCGACGGGTCCGGCAGTATTTCGAATGGATCGGGAAGAAGGGCGGCGAATCCGCGCCGTTTGAAGAATTAATTCAAGTGAAGATCGCGGAACGCTTTCAACGGTCTCCCTGGCTGAAGGATCCGTCGCGGTATGTCCACGCGTTTTACGAGGACGATGCGCGCCCCTTGCGCGCTTGGGATATGGACATCGCCCTGCGGCTGTTGGATTGGAGCCGGGAGGATCTGCTTCAGCTGGCTGGTACGCTGCTCCCGGATTTCCTCGAACGGCTGGAGAATGAACCGCGATGGAAAACTCTGGACAGCCTGCTGGGGCATATTTGGGAATCGGAGAATGCGATCCTCGGAACCATGGGGGCTGCGGTGGATATCATCACCATGCCGAGCGACGGTGTGGGCAGGCTCCAGGCGGTCCGGGGCAGGCTGCGATCGGTGCTGCCGCAATGGGCCGAGGTGGAAGTCGAGCGGGAAATCTTCGGTGAGAAATGGTCTCCCCGCAAGGTGCTCCGCCGCGCATTGTGGCACGAGCGGGATCATGTTTTGAAATGGGAAGAGCTGATTGGCCGGATATAGAAAACCGCCGCGCGATTTTTCTGCGCGGCGGTTTTTTGTTCGGGGGAGGAGGCATCCCCGTTGAGAGATATTGGCATGGTTGTTGTTCCCGGGCCGATTGCACACCGTCAAACGATCGACAGTGCAAGCGCCTCCAGTGCGCTTCGGTGGCCTCCGGCGGGAAAGCATGAAAGCGACGCGACGGCCTGCTCAATATGGTGTCGGGCGCGTTTGCGCGAAAGTTCGACGGCTTCCGAGGCGCCGATCTTCTCCACCAGGCGTTCCAACCTGTCCGGATCGCGTTTTCCGGATTGGTATGCCGCCACATCCGGGTCTTCCGGATGGTCGTGGAAGAAGAAGATCGCCGGCAGGGTGAGCAGCCCCTGATGCAGATCGTGCCCGACCGGTTTGCCCGCGCCCGTGCTATCGCCGCCGAAGTCCATGAGATCATCAGCGATTTGAAAGGCCATGCCGAAGGCCCTCCCATAATCCGCAGCGTATTTTGATGCCGGGAGATCTTGCGCGAGGAGCGCCGGACCTTCGCAGGAGACTTCGAACAGCGCGGCCGTCTTGGACCCGATCTGGCGCTCGTATTCCTCCAGTGTGCAGGTCGAGTCGGCTTTGGTGATTTGACGGATTTCGCCGTCGACGATGATCGAAAGCGTGGAGGCGAATTTCTGCATGACCGGGAGGGAACCGGCGGCGGCGGCGAGCTGCGCGGCGCAGGCAAACAGGAAGTCGCCGACCAGGATCGCCGTCCCGGCCGCCAGCCGGGAATTCACTGTCGGAACGCCGCGCCGGAGGGGCGAATCGTCCACCACGTCGTCGTGCACCAGGGTGGCGGTGTGAATCAATTCCAGCGCGGCGGAAAAATTGATCAGCGGATCGTCGGGAACCCGCAGCATCCGCCCGAACAGCAGCGAGAGGGTCGGGCGAAGGCGCTTCCCGCCCGCGGCGAGAAGATGATCCAGCGATTCCCGGATCAGGCGCGCGGGCGGAACGGGAAAATCCTGCATCCGTTTCTCGACGGATTTTAAATCCTCGCGAACAAGCTCCAACGGAGAAATATTCATTCCCAGCTACTCCCAGGCAAAAAGATTATTGGCGTTGTGCCGCGCGGTCTGGACCAGCTCGCGTGCGTCCTGATTCCATTCTCGGGCCGCTTTGCGCGCCACCGCGAGGACCAGGGCCGGTTCATTGCGCTTCCCGCGATTCCCCTCCGGCGGAAGATAAGGCGCGTCGGTTTCCAGAAGAATTCGGTCCCGCGGGAGTGCGCGGAATGTCTCGCGCAAATGCGCGGACCCGGGATAGGTGATCGGTCCGCCGATCCCGAAGTAGAAACCCATCTCTGGTACGCGCTCCGCCAGGAGCGGGTTGCCCGAGAATGCGTGCAGCACACCGCGCAAGCCGTTCCCCACCGCCGACAGGATGGCCAACGCGTCCTCTTCCGCATCGCGGATGTGTACGATTGCGGGCAGTCCGAGTTCCCGCGCCAGGCCGAGCTGCGCGCGAAACGCCTCTTGCTGCTGTCGGCGTGGCGCAAGATTGCGGTAATAATCCAAGCCGATCTCGCCGATGGCAACCGCGCCCGGCGCGCGCGCGAGGATGCGCAATTCGTCCAGAACCCGGGCGGTAAAACCGCCGCTCTTATGCGGATGGACTCCGGGGGCGAAACGCAGCACCGGATCGGAATGCGCCAGGTCGGCCGCCCGCCGGCTGCTGTGCAGATCGAGTCCCGGAATCAGAATGCGCACCAGGCCGGCGCGTCGCGCGCGTTCCATCATCTCGCTCCGGTCCACATCGAACGCCGGAAGATCCAGATGGCAATGCGTGTCGGTCAATCCCGGCAGGCTGTCGTCGGGGACGGAAGCCAGGCGATCGGAGGAAGGCACGGATGTCAGCCCGGGTTATTCCGGCGGCAAGTCCACCAGGCGCAGGCCGTCGTCCAGGATGGCGCGCACCTTGTCGCCGTGGGTGGTTTCGCAATACACACGGATGATCGATTCGGTTCCCGAAAAACGAACCAGCATCCAGCCGCCGTCCTCGAAAATGTATTTAAAACCGTCGGTGGTGTCGCGCCCGACCACCCGCAATCCGGCGAGGCTTTCCGGTCGGGCGGCGGTAACCCGTTGAATGGCGGCTGCGCGCTGCTCGGGAGCGAGCTGCAGGTCGATCCGGTCGTAGAAATATTCCGCGCCCACCTCCTCGAACAGATGCTTCACGAGTTGCGAGGGTTTGCAATCGAGCCGGACCATCATGTCCAGAAGGAAAAGCGCCGCCAGGATCCCGTCGCGCTCCGGGGCGTGGCCGCGGAAGGCGAACCCGCCGGATTCCTCGCCGCCGATGAGCGCGTTGGTTTCGATCATCTTGGGGGCAACGTACTTGAATCCGACCCCGGTCGAATATACGGGCACGCCGTATTTCTTGCCCAGCTTTTCGAGCATCGACGTGGTGGAGAGGGTCTTGACGATCGCTCCGCGCAACCCGCGCACCTCCAGCATGTACAGCGCCAGCAAGCCGTAAACCTGCAGCTGGTTAATGAAGGTTCCGTCCTCGTCGCCGAACCCCACGCGGTCGGCGTCGCCGTCGGTGATCACCAGCGCGTCGGCCCCACGTTCCACCGTCGTGCGCAAACCGGTATCCACGTTCGGCCGGATCGGTTCCGGGCGGAGCATATCCGGAAAAAGCGGATTCCGTTCGGAGTGAATTTCGATGATTTCCATCTTGCCGCCGCCAAGCAGCCGTTGCATCCAGCCGGCTCCGTTGCCCCACATCGGATCGGCCACGATTTTCAGGGGAGAGGATCTGAGCGGGGGCAGGTCGACCATCCGGCCGATTTGTTCAATGTAGGCCGGGGCGGGGTCGAACCGATGGATGGAACCCGCCGTGAGCGCGTGCTCGAGCGGGATGCGTTTTATCTGTGACGGATCGGCCGGAATGAGGGATTCCACCTCCAGCAACGCCTCAGGGGCGAGCGCGGCTCCTCGCGAATCACGGACTTTAAACCCGTTGTCGGTGCCGGGGTTGTGCGAGGCGGTGATGTTGATTGCGCCGCATGCCCCCTGGGCGGTCACCGCCCAGGAGACGGACGGGGTCGGTGTGGGGCCGTCGGTGAGCAGAACCAAAAAACCGTTGGCGGCCAGAACCTCGGCCGAAGCGGCGGCGAAATATTCGGAATCGAACCGCCGGTCGTACCCGACGACCACTTTCTTTCCAGCGTTGCCTTCTTTTAAAAGGTGGTTGGCGAATCCTTGCGCGCAGCGGCGGACGTTGGCGAAGGTGTACTCCTCGGCGATCGTCCCGCGCCAGCCGTCGGTTCCGAAATGAATAACGTCTGTCATATGTGCTCCCGATGGATGATCAGGAATAGGTGTTCGAATTATACCGCCGCGTGCGGCTTTTCCCTCCGGCGCGGGCGGAGGCGCATGGTCGATCCTTTCCGCCGCCTGCCGTGGAAGGCCGCGCGTCCAATCCCCCCATTCGGATGAGCAAAACCTATTCTGTCGGCGGATTAACTTTCGGTTGTCGCCCGGTCAGCGCCGCCGGACGCGATCGCGAACCTATCCTCGGTTCTATTGGTCGGCCCATCCAGCCGGAGGATATTTTCCTTGCATAAAAAATCTGTAAAAAACCGGATCATCGGAGAAAGTATGATCGGATTTGATGACAACGGACGAGAGGAGGGTATACAATGAAATAGCATAGTTCATCGGCTCCAAAGGCATACTTTCCCCGGGGAGATACCACCTCGTCGCTGTTTGATCCTGCGCTCCCCCACTTCCCGGTCAGACATCAGGGCGCAGGAATAGAACACCGGGAGCGAGGTGATCCATGGAGAAAAAACCGATAACCACTTCTCGATCCCCCAAGGGAAAGATTGCCAAGGCAATCCGCCGCGGCGTGAAAAAACCGGTTCAAACCGGAACCCGGCCCGCGCCAGCCGCGCCGTGGATCGACGATAAACTCTTCCGCACATTAATCGAGAACAGCAACGACGCGTTTGCCTTGTCCGATCCCAAGGGCAATATCCTCTACCGGAGCCCTTCGGCGAAGGTTATTTCGGGTTTCCCGGATTCAAAAATCCTTTCTGCGAGTATGTTCGACCGGATTTGGCCGGAGGACTTGAAGCCCGCCCGTAAAGTATTTACGGAAATGTTGACGCACCCCGGAAAAAAAATCCCCTTTCAAATACGGGTTAAAGGTAAGAATGACAAGCTGAAATGGATCGACGGGACCGGCGTCAATTGGCTTGCGAAACCCGGAATTCAGGCGCTGGTGCTTCATTTCCGCGATGTTACGGAAGTAAAAGAAGCAACCACGGCCTTGGAAGAAAGCGAACGGCGCTACCGCGGCCTTTTCGAGAACGCCCGGCTGGCGGTTTTCCAATCCACGATGAAGGGGAAGTTTATCCAGGTAAACAACGAATTCGCCCGCATGTTCGGTTACCTCTCGCCGGAGGACGTTTTTAAATCGGTGCGCGATATAGAGAAAGATATTTTTGCCGATCCCTCCCGGAGGGGGAAGATCCTCCGCTTGCGGGCAAAGGATCCGCGTCTGACGACGTTCGAAAATCTCTATCGGCGAAAAGATGGCAGCACTTTTTGGGGGCGTTTAACCGTGCATACCGTAATGGATGCAGACCAAAAAGCCCTTTATTTCGAAGGGTTTATCGAAGATATCACCAAGGATCGAGCGATAGAGGAAGCGCTGCGGGAGAGCGAGGAGAAATTCCGCTCCATTTTTCAGAATTCCACCACTGGCATAGCGCTGGTCGGACTGGACGGGCGATACCTGATGGTCAATCCGGTCTTATGCGACGTTCTCGGCTACACGGCCGAGGAATTACTGGCAACGGACTTTTTCAAGCTTACCCATCCGGACGATATCGAGATCAGCCGCAAGGCCATGCTCGGAGTGTTGGAGGGCAAGGAGAAAAATGTCCGATTCGACAAGCGCTACCTCCACAAGGACGGACACACGATTTGGACGGAAGTCAATTCCGTGCTGGTGTGCGACCCGAGCGGCAAACCGTCGCATTTCGTTACCCAGGTGATCGACATCACCGAGCGCAAGCAGGCGGAGGAGGCACTGCGGGAGAGCGAGGAACGTTATCGAATGCTCTTTGAATTATCGCCCGATTCCATCGCCGTCTATCAGGATGGGAAAATTATCTACGCCAATCCGGCCTCGTTCCGGCTGCTGGGAGCGGAAGCCCCGGAGGAAATCATCGGCCGTCCGATGCTGGATTTCGTCCACCCGGATTATCGGGAAATGGTATTAACGCGCGCGCGGCAGCAGGAACGAGAAGGCAAGTCGGCTTCTCCGGCCGAGGAAAAATTCGTGCGCCGGGATGGAAGCTCCGTGGATGTGGAGGTCATGGTCGCCCCATTCCAATACCGCGGCAAACTGTCGCATTTGGTGATCAGCCGCGACATCACCGAGCGCAAGCGGGCGGACGAAATGCTGCGGGAACAGGAAGAACGCTTCCGCGGCACCTTCGAAAACGCCAATGTCGGCGTGTGTATCGTAGGCCTCGACGGGCGTTTGATCCAGGTCAACCGGCAAATGTCCGCGATATTCGGGTACAGCCGCGAAGAATTGGAGCAGATGACCGTCAACACCATCGCCTATCCGCAGGATGCGGATCTCAGCCCGGCGTTTATGCAGCAGGCGATCGACGGTGAAACCGCGCAGGCTGGTTTCGACAAACGCTACATCCATAAAGACGGGCATGTGATTTGGGGGCACGTTTCCAGCTCCCTGGTCCGGGATTCAAAAGGGAATCCGCTGTACTTTATCTCGCATGTTCAGGATATCACCGAGCGCAAGCAGGCGGATGAGGCGCTGCGTGAGAGCGAAGAGAAGTTCGCGAAGTTGTTCCAGGACGCGCCGGTGCTGATCATCATCACCGAAACGGAGAGCGATACCTGCCTCGACGCGAACGAGGAGGCTTTGCGCGTGTTCGGCTACCGCCGCGACGAGGTGATCGGCCAAAAGTTATTCGACTTGGGCGCGATTACCCGAGAAAATCGCGACCGGCTTGTGGAGGAAACGGAATCCCGCGGCCGGATCACCGGCATCGAAATGAACTTCCGCGCCAAGGACGGGCACACGGTCGTCGGCCTCTTCCGGGCCGAGCGCATCTCCATTTCAGGCCGCGACTGCATGCTGGGGGCCATGGTCGACATCACCGAACGCAAGCAGGCGGATGAGGCGCTGCGTGCGCTGGCGCTCCGCCATGAAGCGCTGCTCTCGGCCATTCCCGAGATCATAATGGAAGTGGACAAAAACAGAGTGTACACGTGGGCCAATCCCGCCGGGAAGGAATTTTTCGGCGAGGATGTAATCGGCAAGGAGGCAGCATCCTATTTTGAAGGCGAACAGGACACTTACGCGGTTGTCCAGCCGCTTCTTAACGGCAGCGAAGACACGATCTATGTCGAAAGCTGGCAGCGGCGCAAGGACGGGCAGAAACGCCTGCTGGCCTGGTGGTGCCGGACGCTCAAGGACGACCGCGGGAATGTCACCGGCGCGCTGTCCTCCGCCCGCGACATCACCGATCAGAGAATGGCGGAGGAGAAGATCGAGAACCTTTCCCGTTTCCCGGAGGAAAACCCGAACCCGGTGATGCGCATGACCCCCGACGGAGTGCTGCTGTACGCCAACCAATCCAGCGGGCCGTTCCTGACGGAATGGAAAATCGGGGTCGGTCAAAGTATTCCAGAGGATTGCCGAGAGCTGATTAGGGAAGCGTTCGAATCCCGGCAGGGAAAGCTAATCGAAACCCGCATCGGAGAAAGAATTTTCAACTGCAGCATAGCACCGATTGTCAGTGCGGGGTACGTCAACGTGTACGCCCGCGATATTACCGACCGCAAACGGGCCGAAGAGGCGCTGACCCGCCAGACCGAAGAACTGCGCCAGCGCAACCTGGAATTGGCCCGCGTGAACGAGCTGACGGATAGGCGCCTGCAGCAGTTGGCGGCCATGCGCACCGTGGATATGGCGATCAGCAGCAGCTTTAAATCCGAGCTGGTCATGGAGATTCTGTTGGAGCAATTGACCAGCCAGCTGAAGATCCATGCGGCGGACATCCTGATCTTCCATCCGGCCATGCAGGGGTTCCGATTTTTCTGTGGGCGGGGTTTTTACGCCACGCCCTCTTCCTCGGACTACCTCCGATTGTCAGACAGCTACGCGGGCCGCGCCGCCCAGGAACGCCGGATGATCAAGGTGCCGCGGCTGGATGAAAAAACGGATCAGCCGAAAATTTTCCCGAGAATTGCGAAAGAGAGGTTTGTCTCCTATGTCTGCCTGCCTTTGATCGCCAAGGGGCAGATCAAAGGGATGATGGAAGTCTGCCAGCGGGATGCCCTCGAACTGGATCCGGAGGAGGATTCATTTCTGGAGATGCTGGCGGGGCAGGCGGCGATCGCCATCGATAACGCCGAGATGTTCGGGAATCTGCAATCCTCCCGCGACGAACTGCAGCTGGCATTCAACAGCACCCTGGCGGGCTGGGCGCGCGCGCTGGAATTGCGCGACCGCGAGGCGGAAGGCGAAACCCAGCGGGCGGCGGACCAGGCGATGCGGTTGGCGCAGATGCTGGGCGAGAGCGATGAGGATCTCACCCACTTGTACCGCGGCGCCATCCTGCACGACATCGGCATGATGTCCGTCCCGGACGATATCCTGCTCAAGCACGGCCCGCTGACGGACGAGGAATGGACCATCGTGCGCAACCACCCGCAAGTCGCTTTCGACATCCTCTCGCCGGTTCTATTCCTGCGTCCGGCGCTCGATATTCCGCACACCCATCACGAGAAATGGGACGGTTCCGGCTACCCGCGCGGGCTCAAGGGCGAGCACATCCCGCTGGCCGGCAGGATTTTCGCAGTGGTGGACGTTTGGAATGCGCTCCGTTCCGAACGGCCGTACCGCAAAGCGTGGAAGGATGCGGAAGCCGATGAATACATCCGCAACCAATCCGGCATCCAGTTCGATCCGACGATTGTGCAGGCGTTTTTCCGGTTGATGAATGGCCATTAGTTTGTTATCGGAAAAAAATAAAACGACTCCCTTTCCATTCCTTCGTCATACCCCTGTGCTCTACGCGGGCATCCACGAATCAAGAGGGTGATTCCTTGGGCGACCAAACTGGATCCCCGGCCCCGGGAACAACTCCCGAGGACAGGCCAAGAACACGCGGGGATGACGAGCTGTGGGCCCCACTGCAATAAAACCCAGTGGAGTAAATGCCGGCCTGGTTTAACAAGCGATCGAATCCGGCCGCTCGATCGGATTTCGCGAATTTTGACCTGTCAGGTCCGTCAGAACTGACAGCATTTTATGTGGGTCGGATCGAGGCGGCCGTGGAAATCCTCTGCATTTTATAAAAAAACTTGAATGGGAGCGGGGAAAGATTCAACTTGAAAGTCGATGTATCGATAAAAAGGTTGTTACGGCGCGGATTTTTCCTGCCGAGATGTCTGGAACGCAAACGGGTTAAACAATTCCCGGCGAAAGCACACCGACCTAAGCGACCGCTGTGTTTCCGCCGGGCTTGATGAATAGCCGATATTCTCGTGCCTTGAAAGAAGACGTCGTTTCCCCGGTTATTCCGGGGATTCGCCCTCGGCCGCGCCCGGTTTTCGGCGCGAAACGCGCTGCTTGGCGGATTCAACCGCTTCGTCAACCCGTTCCCGTCCCGTGCTGACCGCCGTCTCGGCTCTCGAGCGGAAATCATCGGCCGCCTCTTCGGCGCGGCCCTTCAATTCGATGCTGCGTTCCCGGATCAACTCGCGGGTTTCCTCTCCGCTTTGAGGAGCCATCAAGAGCGCCACGCCGGCGCCGATCAGACCGCCGATCATAAAACCTGCCAGAAAAGCTCCCAGATCGCTATCGTGCTCCGCCATGATTGTTGCTCCTTTCTCCGGTCGGGGAATGCGCGTGACAAGCGCACATTCTGGTCGGACTTACGGAACAGCCCCAGGACTTCCAATACCCGCT
>JBEKLP010000081.1:0-10605 GCA_050010135.1 Anaerolineales bacterium | reverse complement strand
CGGTTCCGCCGCGGATGCTCGCCATCTGCCACCGGCTCTCGCATCCGCCGGAGGAGTACCGCACGAACTTGCCGGTGGCGCTGGCGGCGCGGGAGCTGGCCGCGCGCGGGGTGCACCTCGCGCCGGGCGAAGCGGTTGAGTATGTGCTCACGCAGGGGGGCGGCGCGCGCCCGTACGACGCCTGGCGCCCGGCCGATTGTGTGGATACGGCCCGCTACCGCGAGCTCTTCCTGCGCATGCTCGAGAGCCTGACCGTGCCGGCCGGTTTGGACCGCGCGGGGGTCGTGGCGCGGCTCGAGGGCGCGGGGCAAGAGGAACTGCCGGGAATGCCTCCGCGGCTGGAGTGGTGGCAGCCTGGTCCATTCGAACAAACGGATCCCGTTCCGGTGGTTGCGCCTATCCGGGAATGGGAATTGGAGGAAGCGATCTCCGCCCGATGTTGAATGCCGGTGGGGTTGGACCAAATTCAGGAACGAAGCCGTGCCGTTCCGGTCTGTGTGCTCAATTCATTCGATCAAATGCACGGGAAAGTCACTTGCGCTCCGGATAGGATGCCGCGGCAGATAAAAATCCATGTCGAATTGTGTCAAATACGGCTATCCGCAATATTGAAATAAAAAGATTGATCTGATACACATACCGCTGCTATTTCCATCCCATCCCTCCTCCAAAGGATCTTTCCAATAATAATATGTTGTATCATTTCCTCCCCCCTTCCCGTATCACAGGAAGGGGGGAGGAAGAAAGGCAGGAGGATGGGGTGGCTGGACGCAGATTTCTCGAGAAGGATGGAAATCAGGTTTTCAGGATCCGATCGCTTTTCTCCCCGCGCGCAGCTCGCTCTTCGCTCCGCTCCTGCGCGTACAGTTGGTATCCGTTGTAAAGATTGTGGTAGATCACGTAGCAGGTCGGCCCCAACGCCGTCAGAGGGGTGAGATACGCCAGAGCCACCCAGATGGTGAAGGAATTGTTCTTCTGCCCAAGCGACTGGCTGCCTTCGCGGCGGAAGGCGCGGCCGCCGATCCATCCGCCCAGCGCAAAATTCACCGCGCAGATCGCGAGCGAGATCAGCGCAATGCTCAGCAGCAACCAGCCGGAAAAGGACCGGTTGTTCCGTATAAAAGCGGACGCTTCCGACGTCACCAGGAAAAGCACCAGCAGCCACAGCGGAAAAGCCAGCGGCTTTCCCCGGCGGATGATGTTCCGCGCGGAGGCCGGCAACAAACGGGAGAGCAATGCCAGCCCGAGCGGGATAAACATTACCTCCAGCACCGATGGAAGCAGGTCCATGGTGGAGATGTGGATCGAGGAACCCGCGACCAGGGGTAGGGTGAATGGCAGGAGAAGCGCGATCCCGATGTTTGTCAGGAGCACCGCGGTCACCACGTAGTCCACTTTCCCGCGCAGGAAACCGACGATCACCGGTGCCGCGGTGGCGGTGGGGGTGACCGCGGTCAGGTATCCGACCAGCGCCAGATCCGGATCAAACGCCCGTAGCAGGAAAAAGACCGCGAACGGCAGAAGGATGTTGGCTAGGAAAATTCCAAGCAGACTCCAGTGAAATGATTCGCGCCGGATGAAGATATCCAAAAAAGCAAAGAACAGCATCCCCATCAGCATGTAGGGGATCCAGCCGGAGACCGCCTTCGCCGCGGGAAATAGCGCGCCGGCGATGATCACCAGGACGATGATGGAAGTCCGGCCGTACAGCCGCCAAAGCCGCGCCCACCGCGAGGGTGATCCTACGGTCTGGATTTGATTTTCCGATTCCATGAATACTCCCGGATTCAGCCGATCGATGGATTGTTCCGATCCGTTATCCCCGGTCCGATTTTTTATTTCTGTCGCCAAAATTCCACGCACCCGCTTGCGCCGTCCACCCGTAGCCGGTCGCCAGTGGAGATCCGATCAATCGGAACGTGGTCGACGCAGGGGATCCCGCCCAGGATGCAACCCACCGCCACAATCGGCTCGCATTCGGCGTTGAGGATCGCAGCCGGCGCCTTACCGGCTTTGGCCAGCCGGTAGAGCGTATAGGATCCCACGGTCGATCCTTTGCCGGCGGGAAAGACGAGAATTTTTCCGCCCACCATCTGCCCCTCCAGCTCGTGTCCGCTTTCGGATATTGTTCCGCTCTCGGGTTCCACGCCGCCAAAGAACGAAATGTTCTCCGTTGTGATCAGCGCTTCGCCTTCGGCAATACCCGGCGCGATCGGCCGCCCCGGGAATATTTCGGGGTTAGGAGCTTTCGGGTTTGCGGGCGAAACCGGATCGGGCATCTGGATCACCGGGATCCTTGGGTTTTCAGGGAGGGATCTTCCGAACGCACCATCGAGGATTCCACCACACGGTCGAAATCCATCAGCCGGGTTTGGAATTGATTCTTAGCGCGGGCATAGTAGCAGGCTTTGGCGCTGTCGGTCGCGAGGATCCGGAAGCGGCCGCGGATCGGCGCCACTACGCAGCAGGTGTCCACCGCGAACTTGGCTCCGCTCGCCTCGATGCTCTCCGTATACCCTTGCCGATCGGAGATTGCCTTGACTGCGCGCGAGGTGGTGATCCAGAATTCCTTTGTCACCCGTTTCCCGTGCAGGAGTTCCGCGATGCGCGCCACTTCTTCCAGCGTCAAATGCGGACACCCGAGCGAAACGAAGTCCGCGTCACCGGCGGCGTCCGTGAGCGAACGCCTCGCCGCCTGCAAGTCGTCCTCTGTAACGATGGCTCGATCCGCGTTCGGCGGATAATCACCCGCTTCCGGTGTAATCCCTTGCATGTGGAACATCGCCAACCCGCCGTACGTGGCGAGACTGGCGCAGAAGGATTTGAGCTCTTCGATCGAAGCGGAATGCATGCCGGCAATCCACGGGATCGGCTTGCGGCCGAGCGCTTCCACCCGCTCGCCGATCGCTTTCCCCAGCGCCCCGAAATCCGCAGTGCCGGACGGATGCGCCTGCACTTCGACCGTTATGCCGGGTCGGCGGTTTTCCAAAAGGTGCATTCCGTATTCCGCCGTGCGGCCGGTAAGCGCGGAGGCGAGCGCGCTCGGGCCGCCCTCGCGGTTGGTGCGCGCGCCGATCACCGAGTTGGCATAGCACACGGCGCTGCTTTCCGCCCAGGCGATGGATTCGCCGAAAGACGGCTCGTTCCCCGCCAGATACGGCGTGCAGGTGCAGGTGGATGTTGCGCCCATGCGGGTGAAGGCGGCGATCACCTGGATCTGCTTGAGAGCAAAATCTTCCGGAATGCCCAACGTGCGCCAGTTCTCCAAATCCATTCCGGCCGGGTTGAGCGTGGTCGGGATGCAGACATGCCCGCCGCCGTCGGCCATTTCCGAGAGCCATGCCAGCCCGGCTTCGCCGAGATTGTCGTAACTCACGCCCGCGATCTGCGCCGAGCGGACCGGGATCATGCGCGCGGCGCCGTAGATCCTACCCAGCGTGGTCAGGATCCGCATCGCGGTTTGCACGGCGCGGCCGTGATCCCCCGCCAGCATCGATTGTTCTTCCAGGGTCAATTCCATGATGAGATCGCTCGCGGGAAAGGGGGAATCGTTTGGGTTGTCAAAGTTGGTAGCGGCTCAAATCCACGTCCGGAAACGGAGTCTTTTCGAATTTTTTCCTCGCGGATTGGAGCGGTTTGGTCAGGTCGAAGCCCAAGCGGCAGGTTTTGTACGTTTCCGGTTCGCTGCTTGGATCGAGCGACGAACCCGGCGCGCGCGGTTGGATTACCAGATCCCGGTCGCCTTGGAAGCGCGTGGCCATTGCCCATTCGACCGCGAGTGGATCGTAAATGTCCACGTCGCCATCGACGACAAAAACGTGCTTGCAGGAGCGGTGCCCCGCAAAGGCGGCTTCGATCGCCTTCTTGCCGTCGTCGTCATGCTGCTTCTCGATCTGCAAGATGGCGTGCAGCCACGAACAGCCGCCGGGGTTGACGTGCACGTCGAGGCAGCGCACGACGCGGTTCACCGATTGGAAGATGGTCGGTTCGCGCGGCATGCCCATCAGCAATTTGTGCTCGAGCGCGCCGGGAAGCAACGCGTGCCAGAGCGCGTCGCGCCGGTAGGTGATCGCCTTCACTTCGAACACCGGCTCATTGCGGATGACGTCCTGCGTTTCCGTCAGGTCGACGAACGGCCCTTCGGCATGCCGCCGCTCGAGATAGACCGTGCCTTCCAAAACAAATTCCGCCTCGGCCGGGACGAGGACGGCGACGGTTTTGGCCGGGACGACCGCAAAAGGTTCGAGCGTGTTCGCAATCGTCAGCTCGTCGAAACCGATCGCCACCGAGGTGGCCGCCGCGGCCAGGATGTTCGGCGGCAGTCCGATGCACACCGCCACGTCCAATGTCTTCCGGTCCTGCAGAAAAATGTCAAAGTGACGGCCTTTGACCACGCGAATGGCCGCTTCGGTCTTCGAGAATTGCATCGCCCGGTGGAAGTCGGCGTTTTGCCCGTGGAGTGGATGGCGTGCCAGGAACACGCCCGAGCTGATGTAGTTGCCGCCGTCTCCTTCGCAGTGCAGAAGCAAGGGAAGCTCGTCGAGATCGGGCGCGCGGTTCACCACTTCCTGGCACGGCGCGACGCCGCCTTTCCACTCCGCCGGGCGGGAAGGGTTGGCGATCGCACCCGACAGCATGGCGATGATCCGCGCGGGCGGAATGTGAAAATAATCTGCGAATGGTCCCTTGCCGCAAAATAGATTTCCAATCACCCGGAAGGACGATTCCTTGACCCGCTCGAACAGCACCGGGCGCGGCTCGAGCTTTTTCAGGATGCCGGCCATTTCATACCGCGTGGAGACCGGCTCGCGGATGACGGCCAGCTTGTCGGTGCGCTGGAGGGATTGGATGTGCTCTCGCAATGACATCGATCAGCCTTTGGAGGGTTTTTCCCCGCCCGGATCATCGATCCCCGCCCAGCGGGGGTAGGCGTCATTGTCTATTCCCATCCGGGCCAGGGCCCGTCCGACCGAAGCGTCGACGATCTCGGCGACGGTCTGCGGGCGTCCATAGAATACGGGAATGGGAGGACAGATGACGGCGCCGGCTTCCGCGGCTTGGGTCATCAACCGCAGGTGGCCGATGTGAAGCGGTGATTCCCGCACCAGCAGCACCAACGGGCGGCCTTCTTTCAAACATACGTCGGCGGTGCGGGCGATCAGGTCGGCGGCGTAAGAGTTGGCGATCGCGGAAAGCGTTTTCATCGAGCAGGGGGCGACCAGCATCCCGTCGAAGGGGAAGGAACCCGAGGCGATGGGAGCGCCGATCTCGTCGGGATCGTATGAATATGCGGCGCGCTTCGTTATCTCGCCGGGTGTGCGGCCGGTTTCCTGCTCCATGGTCCGCCGGGCGGCGTCGCTGATGATCAGATGCGTTTCCGCACCGAGCGAACGCAGGATTTCCAGCGTCCGGATGCCGTAGATGGCGCCGGAAGCCCCGGAAATCGCGACGATGATCCGCTTGGCCATGGGCTGATTGTACTGTGTCGAAGGAGAGTTGTCACGAAACGTAGTGGTGATGGATAAATTACACGGAATCCACGGAAAAGAGCACGGAATTCACCGAAGGAGAAGAAAAAATAGAACATTTTCAGTGCCTTCGGATTTCCTCGATGCCTTCCGTGTACTTTTCTTCGCAGGCATGGGAAGGATCACTCTTCCCGATGCTCGATTTGGAGCAGTTTGCCCAGCACCCGCGCGCCGGCCACACCGTGCCCATGCGGGTGGTTATTGAAGTAGACGTACGTTTCCTCCGCCTCGTCTTCCACCTTGCGGATCTTCGGTACCCATTCCGCGAGCTCCTCCGCTGTATATTCGTAGTCGTAGCGTTCCGCTGGATCAACATGGTCATACCAGTGGGCCGCGTTGCGCCCGTGGAAGCGGATGTATCCAACCGGCGATGTGGCCACGGCCGAAGGCGGCATCAGTCCCGAGAGTTGCGGTTCGTCGACGCAACAAAATCCCATCGAGAGATCGCGCAGCAGCTGCAGGGTTTCGGCCCGGGCCCAAGCCGAATGGCGGAATTCGGCGACGAGAGGAAAATCCGCGAGTTCAGAGCGGAACTTTTTCAGATATTCCTTGTTCTCCGGAATGGGATGAAACGAATTGGGGAACTGGGCCAGTACGCAGCCGAGCTTTCCCCCGTCCGCGAGCGGGCTGATCGATTTGGAAAAGGCGTCGAAATCCGGCTGTTCGCGTTCGTGGGTCAATCCGCGGAAGGCTTTAACGGCGAAACGGAAATCCTCGGGGGTCTTGCGCAACCAAGCGTCGATATTACGCGATGTGGGCAGCCGGTAAAAGGTGACGTTCAGTTCCACCGTCGAAAATTGCGACGCATAGAAGGAGAGCCATTCCTTCTCCGGCATCTTCGGAGGATATACCGGGCCGACCCAATCCTTATAGGAAAAACCGGATGTGCCGATGCGGATCAATGCTTCTCTCCCGGAACGGTTCCTTGGTGTCGACTCCAAAATTAGCAAACTATTGTACGCGGATTACGAGGATGTTCAATTGCTAATAATAACCTGGTGATGGTTTCTTCTTTCCGTGTAATCCGTTTTTTCCATGCCCCCGGCCCGCACGGCGAAGGCGGGGCGGGCTGCCCCGAGATTGCGCAGCACGATCGGGGAAATCCGCGTACTCTTTTTTTTCAGACTGAGCATCAGCAAATAACGAGGTATATAACTATAAACCGCTTTCCCTCCGACGGCAGGGTGATTTCCTTCTATACTCTACTGCGGCACCAGCACTGCGGCGCCGTCAATTTTGGCATCCTTGAGCATCTGCAGCATGCGGTTGGCGTCCTGTAGAGGATACGGATTGGCCGTAACGCGGATTGGAATTTCGGCCGCCAGGCGGAGGAACTCCGCTGCGTCCCGGCGCGTGGCGTTGGTTACGCTGCGCACCGTTCGCTCGCCGTAAAGCAACGGGTATTGCATCTCCGGCAGATTCGACATGAAGATCGCGTTGATCGCCAGGGTGCCGCCGGGCCGGAGGCGCTCCAGCGCCGCTGGGACGAGCGCACCGGAAGGTGCGAAGATCACGGCGCGGTCGAGCGGCGCGGGCGGCGGATCGGAAGCCCCACCCGCCCATTCCGCACCGAGTGAGAGCGCGTGCTTGCGGTGTTCCGTACTGCGCGTAAAGGCGAAGACCCGGCAGCCCCAATGCTTCGCCAGTTGCAAAGCCAAATGCGCGCTGGCCCCGTACCCGAATAGGCCGAGCGTCTCGCCCGGTTGCAGATCCGCCTTGCGCAGAGAGCGATATCCGATGATGCCCGCGCATAAAAGCGGAGCGGCGTGCACGTCGTCGAAAGGGTCCGGAAGCCGGAGCGCAAAACCCGCCTCGGCGGTAAGGTATTCCGCGTACCCGCCGTCGCGATGGAAGCCGGTGTACTCCGCGCTTGGACAGAGATTCTCCTCGCCGCGCCGGCAGAACTCGCACACTCCGCAGGAGCGGTGCAGCCAGAAGACGCCGGCCCGCTCGCCGACCGACCAATCCCCGGCGTTCGATCCCAGACCGGCGACCCTTCCCACCACCTGATGCCCGGGGACGATCGGGAAACGCGGCGGACGAAGTTCTCTCTCCACGATGTGAAGGTCGGTATGGCATACGCCGCAAGCCGAGACGCGGAGCAGAATCTGGCCCGGGCCGGGTTTTGGGTCCGGATCGGGAACTTCCACAAACCGGAGCGGAGACTGTTCAACGGGTGCCGGAGCGGCGAGAATCTGTGCATGCATGGAGGTTAAGGCATCCTCAATCGGGCGACGACACAGTGATCGATAGCGACGACGGATTCCAATCGGTCCGGGGAAATCGGATCGAGGCTGTCGATGTCACGGTAGACGATCCAATGCGTCGGAATTATAAACGGACGCGGCGGGTTCTATCCCCCGTCCTCGGGCACGGCCACGCCGAGGATGTTGAACCCGGCGTCGACAAAAACCACTTCACCGGTGATCGCATCGGCCATGTCCGAGCACAGGAATACGGCGGTGTTTCCGACGTCGTCGATGGTGACGTAACGGCGCAGCGGGGCCGCCTCCCGAAAATGCGATCGCATGGTCTTGAAGCCGGTCACGCCCGCCGCGGCAAGGGTCCGGATCGGCCCGGCGCTGATGGCGTTCACCCGGATTCGGCGGGGTCCGAGGTCGTTGGCCAGGTACCGCACGGAGGCTTCCAGCGCGGCCTTGGCCACGCCCATGACGTTGTAATTGGCGGTCACTTTCTCGGCCCCGTAGTAGGTCAGGGTGAGCAGCGAACCGCCCGGCTTCAGAAAGGGAAGCGCGGCGTGAGCCAGCGCGGTGAAGGAATACACGCTGATATCCATCGCGACCCGGAAGCCCTCGCGGCTGGTGTTGTAATACGGGCCGGCCAGTTCCTCTTTGCGCGCAAACCCGATCGAATGGACGAGGATGTCGATCCCGCCAAACGCCTCGCCCGCCTTTTGCATCACCGCGGCGATCTGCACGTCGCTCTCTACATCACACTCTTCGACGAAGCGCGATCGAAGGGAATCCGCCAGGGGCCGCACGCGTTTTTCCAGTTTCGGCCCGGCGTAGGAAAACCCCAGCCGCGCGCCTTCCCGCGCGAACGCCTTGGCTATTCCCCAGGCGATGCTGTGATCGTTGGCAATGCCAAAGAGTAGGGCCGTTTTACCGGAAAGCAATCCCATGCGATTCTTCTCCGCAATGAAAAATTCCCGCAGGTTGTTTCCTGGGGGACCGTTCTAGGCCATTAGCGAGTTTTTCGTATTCAGTGAAGCCGGACTGCTTTCCAGCACAACCGCACCTGCCACCCGGATCTTCGGGAGTTGATCCGCCAAATAAGCGCGGAACAGATCCTTCTTCCGTTCGAGGATTCCGGCATCCCGTAGGAGGAGCCACGAGCAGCTGATCCACGCCGCCATATCGACCAGGTCGCTGGCGTAATAGTCGATCACCGGCCGGTCCTGGCCTTTCAGATGGTCGACGGCTTTCTTGTAAAGCTCGGTTGCTTCCGCCAATTGCGCCGCCTCGCCAGCCAGATCCCGAGGAATCTTCATCAATTTCCACTCCGCAAGGAGCGGATCCAGCGAATGACCGAGCAGCTTGCCGATCGCGGCCACGATCTGCAATTGGCTCGTGCCCTCGTAGATGTTGGTCACGCGCACATCGCGGACAAGCCGCTCGATGTTAAATTCGCGCATGTAGCCGACGCCGCCGTGCACCTGCATGGAGACGTAGCACACACGGTTTCCCATCTCCGTGCAGTAATACTTTGCGATCGGGGTGAGCGTTTCGGCCAGTGTGGAAGCCTGCTTTTGGCGGATGCGCGAGAAGTCGTCGGCCACCGTTTTTTCACCCTCGGCGGAGGCGCGTTCGTACGCTTTCAGCAGATCCACCCACGTGCCGGTTTCGGCCAACAGAGCGCGTGCGGCTTCCAGTTCGCAGCGCATGGAAATCAGCATCCGTGCCACGGGCGCGAGTTCCCGAATCGGCTTGCCGAATTGAACCCGCTGGCGGGAATATTTATCCGCCTCCCGGTAGGCCGCCTCGGCGATTCCGAGCGCCTGGGCCGCCACCGCGAGGCGCGCGCCGTTCATCAGCGCCATCGAGTAGCGCAGCAGCCCGAAGCGCCGCTTGCCGATGAGCTCCGCCGGGGTGCCGTTGTATTGCAGTTCGCACGTCGGCGAGGCGTGCAGCCCCATCTTGTTTTCCAGCCGGCGGATCTTCACCGTGTCGTCGCGTTCCACCAGAAAGAGCGACAGCCCGCGCCCGTCGCTGGAGCCTTCTTCGCTGCGCGCCAGCACCAGGGAAACGTCGGCGTTGCCGTTGGTGATAAACCGCTTGACCCCGGTCAGGCGCCAGATCTTCGCCGCCTCGTCGTAGACGGCGCGGGTCTGCACGGCGCCAAGATCCGAGCCCGCGTCGGCTTCGGTGAGGATCATCGCCCCGCTCACTTCGCCGCGGGCGAACTTCGGCAGCACGCGCTGCTTGGCCTCCTCGCCGCCGAATTCTTCGATCGAGGAAGCAATCTCCTGCAGCCCGAAAATGGTCATCAGCCCGCTTTCCGCGCGCGAGACGATTTCCACCATCATCTGGTAGATCGATTCCGGCAGGTTGAGCCCGCCGTATTTCCGCGAGAGCATGCAGCCGAACAGGCCGGCCTGGCGCAGGGCGAGGATCGCGTCGCGCGTGGGCGCGGTGTATTCCACCTCGCCGTCGACCAGATGCACCCCCTCTTCATCGGCTTCCGCTGCGCGCGGAGCAACCCGCGTCGCGCAAATCTCTCCCAGCACTTCGAGGAGGATGCGGTAATTGTCTACGGCATCTTCGTAGTTGCGCGGCGCGGTCGGATAGAGCGCGGCCTCGGAATATCCCTTTTCCTTGAGCTCCAATACCTCGCGTAAGTCCAATTGCGCGAGATGGAATTGCAAATCGGGATTATCCAGGAAGAAATTTGCAGTCATCGGCCTGCTCCCTGTTATTTGGATTTCTCGCGGAGGGATTGAATGATCAGCGGCAACACCTCGCCCAAGTCGCCGATGATCTTGTAGTTGGCGATCTGGAAGATCGGCGCGTTCGGGTCGGTGTTGATCGCGATGATTTTCGAGGATTGGTCCATGCCG
>JBEKLP010000080.1:0-10700 GCA_050010135.1 Anaerolineales bacterium | reverse complement strand
AGGACCGCCTGGCGCACCAATTTCTCGCTGTACTGCCCGACGTGGGTCACGATCGGCATCCGCTCCTCCGGCGGGGTGTTGATGGTGGAGATGTCGCGCACGCCCGTCAGCGAGAGGTACAGCGTACGCGGGATCGGCGTGGCGGTGAGGGTGAGCACATCCACCTCGGTGCGCAGCTTTTTGAGGTGTTCCTTGTGCGCCACGCCGAAGCGCTGCTCCTCATCGATCACAACCAGCCCCAGATTGTGGAACGCGACGTCGCGCTGGAGGAGGCGGTGGGTGCCGATGAGGATATCCACGTCGCCCGCCGCCAACCGGGCCAGGATCTTTTCCTGCTCGGAGGGGGTGCGGAAGCGCGAGAGCATCTCCACTTTCACAGGATACGCCGCCAGCCGCTGCGAGAAAGTCTGGTAATGCTGCTGGGCCAGCACCGTGGTGGGCACCAGTACCGCCACCTGCACTCCGTCGGTCACCGCCTTGAAGGCGGCGCGCAGGGCCACCTCGGTTTTGCCGTATCCCACATCGCCGCAGATCAGACGGTCCATCGGGCGCGGCCGCTCCATGTCGGTTTTCACTTCGGCGATCGCGCGCAGCTGGTCTTCCGTCTCGACGTAGGGGAACGAACTTTCAAGTTCGCGCTGCCAAGCCGTGTCCGGCGGGAAGGCTTTGCCCGGCGAGGCTTCGCGCTGCGCGTAGAGGGCCAGCATGTCGCGGGCCACGTCGAGGATGGCGCGCCGCGCCCGGTCGCGGGCCGCAGTCCATTCCGGCGATCCCAGCCGCGAGAGGGCGGGAGGCCGCTCGTCGGCCCCGATGTAGCGGGTGAGCCGGTCGGCTTGGTGGATCGGGACGAAAACCACGCCGCCGTCGCCGAATTCCACCTGCAGGTATTCGCGCTCCAGGTTGTCCACCAGGTGCCGCACCAGACCGGTGAACAGGCCGATCCCGAACTCGATGTGGACTACAAAATCGCCGGGTTTGAGGTCGGCAAAAACCGACTCCGGCGGGAGCGCCTTGATCGTCGGCCGGCGGCGCGGCTCGGGCCGGATCCATCCGAAGATTTCGTTGTCGGTCAGGAGGTGCAGGTCGCGGAAGGAAAATCCCTCCTGAAGCGATCCGTGGATGAAGAGCAGGTCGGATTGCGCGGGCGGAGCGAGAGGGGATTCCACCGGAGCGGACACCGAGCCGGTTCCCGGCCGCTGCTCGTTCCATACTTCCAATAAGCGATCCGCCTGGCGCGAGATCACCACCACCCGCTGCTTCTCCTGGCGCAGATGATGAGCCTGCTCGACGAACGATTTCAACACTCCGCCGAAGCGCGGGGCGGGGGAAAAGGATTCGCCCAGCGGGATGGCGATGCTTTCTTCCTCGCCCGCACCCAGATGTAAAAGGATCCGGCTTTCCGTCGCCTCGCGGATATCGTCCCAGGTGAGGTGGGCCTGGGGCGAAGACGGCAAAAGGGTGCCGCTCTCTTCCGCCTCGCGGCGCAGAAGCAGCGCGTGTTCTTCCAGGTCGGCGACGGCGTCTCCCAGCTCGTTCCATTCTTCCGCGGCGACGATGCCCGTTTCGGGAAGATAATCCAGCAAACCCGAAGGCGGATACGCCCAAGGGATTAAATATTCCGAGGGGTAACTTTCCGACGGATCGGGCGGCGGCAGATCTTTCGCCCGGGCGAGATCGGGGGCCAGCAATTCGCGCGCGGGAGTGATGCGCAGCGCCGTTATTTTCGAATGGGTGCGTTGCGTGGCCGGGTCGAACGGGCGCAGCGTTTCGATCTGGTCGCCGAAGAATTCGATGCGCGTCGGGCTCCCATCCGACGGCGGCCAGACGTCGAGAATTCCTCCGCGGCGGCTGAACTGGCCCGGTTCCACCACCAGGCTTTCCGGCCGGTAGCCTTGGTCCACCCAGGTGCGCACGAGCTTTTCGGGCGGCGCGGTCTGGCCGGTTTGCAGCACGCGGGTAGCGGAGAGAAAATCCCGCGGGGGCAGGCTGGGCGTAATCAGCGCGCGCGCCGGCGCGATGACGACGTAGAGCTTCCCATTTTGCGGCTCCGTCAGTCGGGAAAGCGCGGTGATCCGCTCGCGTACCGTGCGCGGTCCCCAGGGAGCCCGCTCATAGAAGACCGGCGTCGGCTCCGAAAAGATCAGCGGTTCGATCTCCGGATCCCAAGCGGCGATTTCGTCGCGCAAGGCGAGCGCCCGTTCCGCGTGGGCTGTCATAACCAGGATCGGGCCGGGCAGGACCCGGGCCAGTGCAGCCAGCAGGGAAGGGCGCGCGGCACGCATCAACGAAAGGGAGATCGGCCGGGGCGCGGGGACGCGCGCCGCGAAATCCGGTTGAAGGGCGCCGACCAGTTCGCGGTATCGGGGATCGTTTTGGAAAAACGGAAGCAGGCGCGCCAGATCCATCTCCGCCCTCAGACGCCTTCGCCTTTGCCTTCACCGGCCGGCGGCTGGGAAGCCGAGCCGGCGGGGGACGTGTTGTACCGGTTCATAGCCTCATCGAGCGAGAAGTCGACGAACGTCAGCGCGGCCTGGACCGCCTTCTCAATGAGGATCGGCAATGCTTCCTCCTCCGCCGTTTCGAAAGCATGCAGCACATAATCCGCGGGATCCATGCGGTCCGGCGGGCGGCCGACTCCGAATCGCAGCCGCGGAACCTCCCGGGTGGCCAGCGCATCGAGAATGGATTGCATCCCGCGCTGGCCGGCCGATCCGCCGGAGGCGCGGATCCGCAGCGCGCCGAAGGGCAGGTCGATATCGTCGCACATCACGAAAAGGCGCGGAAACGCGACCTTGTAAAACCGCGCCAGCCCGGCGATGGATTGGCCGCTGAGGTTCATAAACGTTTGGGGTTTGGCCAAAATAACTTTCTTCCCGTTCCGTGTTCCGGCGGCCACGAAGGCCCGGTTTTGTTGCCGGGAAAAGCGCACGTCCAGAGCCCTGACCAGCTGGTCGGCGATGCGGAAGCCGATGTTGTGGCGGGTGTCGGCGTATTCCCGGCCGGGGTTTCCCAGGCCGACGATGAGATAGACGTCATCCATGGTCGCTCTCGTTTTTTCGAATTTGAAGGACGCACCGGCGGTGCTTCCTCGCCAAGACGCGGGACCGCACCCAGAATGTTCCGAACGCCAGCAGGGCCAACCCCGCGCCGGAAAGGAAAGCAATTTCCCGGTAGGGCAGCGCTGCGCCGGATGGCGACGGGCCGGAAGCGAAGGCGGCCGTCGGTGCCGGAAAAACCGCCGCTCGTCCGGAAGTTTGCGCGACCGGCTGGAAAGGGATCACGGTTTCTCCCGAGGACGGTGCGGGCGCGGCGGTTCTGCGCACGCGGATTCCAGCAGCGAGGAAATCGCGCACAGAGCCGTCCTGCAGGTAGGCCGTCAGCCGCAGGGAATATGTTCCCTCGCTTATAAGCGTGGTATCCCACTCCGCCAGCACTCCATGCTGGACCGGTGTGATTCCATCGGCGATGGGAAACCAGGTGTTGGTTGGATTCTGCCCGTAAGCGAAATCCACGCTATAGCTGGTCATCCCGGTTACGGCGGCGGTCCCCCGTATTTCCACCGTTCCGGAGACGGTTCCATTCGCCGGCGGGGAATCGATGCGCAGAGATTCGTCGCCTTGGGCGAGGAAAAGGAAAAAAACCGCCGCAGCAAGGATCGGAAATCGCATGAACGGCTAGTTTAATACAAAGCGGGTTGACGATCAAGAAACGCCGAAAAATCTTCCCGCGTGGGGAGGTTTTACCTTGGTGCGGAGCGAGTCTCGAACAATGCGACGGCGTTGCGGCGATTGTTTCCTGAATAGATTAATCTTACCCGCCGACGAATGTCGAGCTGGAAACATAAAAGCATCATAGAGTCAGTGACCGGGCTGCAATAGTTCAACCGTGCCCCGGCCGCCGTCGACTCGCACCCAATCGCCGGTATGCAGGCGCATGGTCGCATCGCCGCAACCGACGACGGCGGGGATGCCAAGCTCGCGCGCAACAATGGCGGCGTGCGAAAGCGGCGCGCCCACGTCGGTGACGACCGCGGCGGCGCGCGGAAACAGCGGCGTCCATCCGACGTTGGTTAAAGTTGTCACCAGAATCTCGCCGGGCTGCAGTTGGCCGCCCTCCTCGGCGCTGGCGATCACCCGCACCCAGCCCTCGACAACTCCGCTTGCGCCGGGGAAACCCGTGACCGTGCCACCGGCGAGCGCAGCGGGAGCGACTCCCGCATCGAACAGGTCGCTTCGGCGCTGCGGATCCGCGGCCCAAAGGAATGGATCGAACCGCCCGCGGATCAACGTCGGATACGGCGGCAGGGCGCAATAGCGCGCGTATGCCGCTCGCCGGGTCGGAATGTTGGCTAGGGACGGCTTCTTGCCGCCGAGCAAAGCAAGGATCTCGTCAATCGATAGGAAGAAAATGTCCTCCCCCAGGCGGGTAAGTTCGCCGGCGCGGCGAACAAAGGCACGCAAGACCCACATGGAGCGGACCATTTCCGAGCGGACGGCCTCGCGGTCATGGGCGATTGCGGTCCAGCTTTCGATTTGACGGCGGATTGTTTTCTCCTTGCGGGGGAGTCGCTCGTGCAACCGATCCAGGGCGGCCTGGCGGGCGGCGCCCTGCCGCGCGAGCAGCGCTTCGGGATTCTCTACCGACTGCTGTAAACCGGCAAGCTCCCGGTCGATCCAATCCGGATCTTCCGCCGGGCGCGGGATGGAAAGTTCCGCCTCATGCGGGCCGCGGTGGCCGAATCGGCGAGCGAACGTCGCCCGGTCGATGACACCGCCTGCCAACTGGGTCAGCCCAAGCAACGGCTCGAGGCTGGAAAGCGGGCCCTGAGCGCCGCTGGAACTGGTGAGCAAAGCATCCGCATCTTCCTGCCCTACCATTTTTTGCAGGTTCCGGCGCAGGAAGAGAATCGCACCTCCGCCCTGGTTGGCCGCCGCCTCGAGCATTTGGCAGGTTTTGATGAAATACGGGGCAACCTCACGATCCCAGAGCGCGGCTAATTCGCCGGGGTTGGAAATGGATTGAATCCGGGCGCGCAACGTTTCGCAGCGCTCCGGCGCGGCGGCGAGGAACGCGGGCATTTCCTTCAGGTTTTTCCGCATTCGGAACATTTTTGCGATCCCGGCCGGTGGCGCTGTCCGCAGCAAGGGCAGTATGGAGACCTTTTGAATGGGAATCTCCACGCCTTTTGGAAGGCGTCCAAAGCCATCCGCGACGAGATCGGCGAAGCGCTTGGGTCCGAGGCCGAATGCTGCCGCAAACGAGGCCGTGATGCTCAAATTGGCGTAAAGCCGGCCGCCGATATTGCCGTATTGGGATTGCGGGCCGATCGTCGCGTCCGCGTAATCCAGCATGACTTTGATAAGCGACCAGGTGCAGGGGGTCATCACGTCGGGAACGGCCTCGCCGTAGTTGGCATTCGTCCAGAGGTAATCTCCCGCGAGGCTGTCATTCCATTCACCGGCAGCCGGATTGTGGCCGTGCAGCGTGGTGATCGGGCGCGCCTGAACGACGTATATTCGGCCATGACCGAGGGCCCACTCGATATCCACCGGTTGGCCATAGAGTTGTTCGATCTTCATGCCGATGCGGGCGAGCTGTACAGCCTGCGTTGCGCTGAGAACGGGCTTGCTGCGCCTGCGGATCGGGACAGCCTCCTCGCATGACCCCTCGGCGGTTCGCACCGTCATTACATCCTTTCGATTAATGCGTTGTTCGATGATTCTTGCGCTTGTTTTGTCTACCACGACCGTGTCGGGGGTAACCTTTCCGCCGACGACCGCCTCGCCGAGGCCCCAGGCCGCGTTGATCGTCACCCGGTCGAATGCGCCCGTCAGCGGATCCGCGGTGAACAGGATACCCGCTGCGTCGGCGGGCACGAGCCTCTGCACGACCACGGCAATGCTCACGTCCTGCGGCGCAATGCCATTCCGCGCGCGATATCCGATCGCCCGCGCCGTCCACAGCGAAGCCCAGCAACGCTTGACGGCATCAAGCACCGCCGGCTCGCCGCGGATATTGAGATACGTATCCTGCTGTCCGGCGAACGATGCATCCGGCAGGTCTTCCGCGGTGGCGGAAGATCGCACCGCAACAGGCAGGTTGACGCTGCCGAGTTTGGCGTACGCGCGCCGAATCTCGCCGGCTGTGTCGTCCGGCATCGCATACTGCGCAAACAGCAACCGTATCCGCCGGGATGCTTCTTCGAGCGTTCCCGGCTCGTCCGGTGTGGCGGCCGATGTGGCAGACAGAATTTGCTCCTGCAATCCGTTTCCATCGACAAACTGTCGGTAGGCCGCCGTGGTGACGTGAAAACCATCCGGGACCGGAAGGCCCACCGCGGAAAGGCGGGCAAGGGAGGCACCCTTGCCGCCAACGGTTTCGATCGTGGCTTGCGCGTCGGCCAGGGGAAGTGTAAAAAGTTGTGGCATATCATGCATCCTATACGGATGTGGATTTAGTCATTTTACGTCAAAAAACAACTGGGACAATCGGTTGTTTCCCGGAAGCGAATGAGAAGTCCGCTCAAGACGCAGAATGGTCTCATCCGTGTTGCTAACAGGCTGCTGAAAAACAGGACAGCTGTCATTGCGAGCGACCGAAGGGAGCGAAGCAATCTCGCTTTTCGCGTCAGAAAGCCCAGATTGCTTTGTCGCTTCGCTCCTCGCAATGACAAATCCAGACTTTTTCAGCACCCTGCTAATATATTAATCCTGCTATTACCTTAAACTCCCGCCCGACAATTTGAGTTACTTGTCAACGATGGGCGCATTATTCATTTTCAGCGAAAATACTTTTTTTGAAAGACGTTAGTTGCATTCCTTGGGCGAATTACTTCTACTCGCGCAAGAAAGCCTCCACAACCCGCGGGTCGAATTCCTTGCCGGAGTTCTCACGGATATAATCTACCGCCGCGTCGGGGGACCAGGCTTTGCGGTACGGGCGGTCCGAGGTCAGCGCGTCGAAAACATCCCCCACTGCGAATATCCGCGCCGAGAGCGGGATCTGTTCGCCCTTCAACCCGCGCGGATAACCCGAACCATCCCATCGTTCGTGGTGGCAATAGGGAATATCGAGGGCGGGACGCAGGAATTCGATCGGTAGCAACAATTCATAAGCCAAAGTCGGGTGCCGGCGCATGTTCGCCATTTCTTCTTCGGTCAGGCTTCCGGGTTTGTTCAAAATAGAATCCGGGACACCCAGCTTTCCCAGGTCGTGAAGAAGCGCTCCGCGGCGGATATGCACCAACTGTTCATCGCCAAGGCCCATCCTCTGGGCCAGGATCAGGGTAGTCTCGGTCACCCGCTGGCTATGGCCTTCGGTTTCTTTATCGCGCAGGTCCATTGCCCGCGACCATCCCTCCAGGGTGGCGTCGTTTGCCCGGCTCAGATTGACATTCGCGCTCTCGAGATCGGAAAAGAGTGTGGCGTTGTTGATGGCTATGGCTGCCTGGCCGGCCAGGGTTTTCAAGAACTCCAGCCAATCCTCTTTCGGAGTAAAGGGCGACCGATGGAAAAGCTCGAGAACCCCGATAACCTGACCCTTGGCAATCAGCGGAACGGCGGTATGAGAGACAAATCCCTCGCCCGCCACCCGTTCGGGTTGCGCAACAGGATCATGCATCAGGTCGGCAACATGGATCAGTTGGCGATCGAGAGCGGCCCGGCCGGCGTGCCCTTCGCCGACGCGCATTCGCGTGGCGGCAATACTGTTTCCACGAAATCCCCGTCCCGCAAGATATTCCAGGATCAGCAGGTGTGGGTCACATAATAGGACCGCAGCCGCGTCCACCCGGAGCTGGTTCATGACCTGATCGAGGAAATAGCCGAGGGTGACCTTTATGTCCATACTGGCGTTGATTGCCGTATCGATTGCATGCAATGCGCTCAAACGTTCCAGTTGGTTTGTGGTTTGCTCGATAAGGCCGGTGCGCTGGATGGCCGTCCCAGCCATTTCCGAAAGGGTGACCAGCAGGTTCACTTGCTCCGGGGATATCTTGCGCGGAAGCTGTAAAGCGACGCATTCTATGCCGATAATCCCCTTTTCGGACTGGATCGGGATGCAGGCACCTCCCCAACCGGCGGGGATCGAATGGCCGGGAAGGGCATGGAGCCTGGGGTCATGGGCGAATTCGTCGGAGACATGAACTTGGTTGGTGGTGAACACGCCGCCGGGGAACCCTTCGCCGGGTTTGCAGACCGTGTTTTCCATTGCGGCCAACCACCCCCGGGCAGCCGCCCTTCGCAGCGTGCCCGTGGTGGGATCGAACAGCCAGATTGCGCCCGTATCGCTTTCCACAATGGCCAGCGTTTCTTCCAACAGACTCGGCAGCATCTTTTCCAGGATCGTCGCGGTGCGCAGGATGGTGGAGATGCGGTTCATTCCTTCCAGTTCTCTCAGACGTTTTTTTATCTCTTCTTCCGCGTGTTTGCGTTCTGTAATATCGCGGATGATCGCTGTGGAGAATGTTCCTTTCTTTTCCTTCCAGGAGGAAATTGTGATTTCCGCCGGGAATTCACCACCGTTCCGCCGCAACCCGATCGTTTCAACCGGATGCTGACCGAGGATCAATTGGCCGGTCTCGATCGATTGTTTTGGCCTGTGTTGAAATCCGCCCCGGAAGCGCTCCGGGAGGACGCCGATCAATGGCTGACCGACCATTTCGGCAGACAAATGCCCGAACATGCTTTCGGCCGCGCCGTTCCAGAATCGAACCTTGCCATGCGCATCCATGGTGACAATCGCATCCCCGGCCGTTTGGACCACGGAAAGCAGGTGACCTTCACTCTGGAGTAACGCCTCCTCCGCCCGCTTGCGTTCTACGATTTCCTTTTGGAGGTCACGGTTGGACTCCTCCAATTGGAGGGCTTTTTCTTCCAATTTGCGGATGAGGACTTCGTTATATTCCTTCATTAAGGATGCTTTTTCGGCAATGGGTGTTCGCACAGGCGGCCGTTCGGTAAGTTTTGCCTTCGCGATCGCTTGGTTGATTCGAGCGATAAATGGTTCCGGTTCCGTGGGCTTGAGGATAAAGTCGTCCACTCCCAGATCCAGAGCGAGGCCTTCGTCCCTCTCGTCGGTATAGGTGGCGGTGTAAACGACGAACGGGATGGTTTTGAGCCGTTCGTCGGCCTTCCAATTCCGAAGGAGCGTGTAGCCGTCCATCACCGGCATTAACAGATCGGAGATGATCAGGTCCGGCAGGTTCTTCCGCGCCTTGACAAGCGCCTCGGCGCCATGGGCGGCGGTGACAACTTCGTAGCCGTGGCCTTGCAGCAGAGACTGCAGGAGAAAGAGGTTTTCCTCCTTGTCGTCCACAATGAGAACCCGTTTTATCTTCATAGGCGGGTATCCTTTCGTGCTCCTGTCATGTAACGTTCAATTTCAGCAACGAACGTATCCGGGTTGATCGGCTTTTCAATGTACCCGTCGCAGCCCGCTACGATCATTTTCTCCCGGTCGCCCGACATGGCATAAGAGGTCACCGCCACAATGGGAATGTTTGCAAGTGCTGGATTGGTTCGCAGTTCACGCGCGACGGTATATCCATCCATGGAAGGAAGCTGGATGTCCAGCAGGATCACCAGCGGCAGGATGCGTCCCGCCAGTTCGATCCCCTGCGGTCCATCGGAGGCCGAGAAGACCTCGTATCCGTTTTTTTCGAGCAGAAAGGTTGTAAGGTAGCGATTCTGTTCATTGTCTTCGATCAGGAGGATTTTTCTTTTCATGGGTTCTCCCGTCCTTTCATCGGCAGGGTGAATGTAAAGACGCTGCCCTTGCCCCATTCGCTGGTTGCGTGGATTTCTCCGCCGAGCAAATCCGCCAGCCGCTGGCAAATGGCCAAACCCAATCCTGTGCCTTCGTGCTGGCGCATCAGGCCGGAATCAATTTGCCGGAATGGCAGGAACAACTTAGTAAAATCCTCCGGTTTGATGCCGATACCGGTGTCGGCAACCGAAATACGCAATACGCCCGCCTGCTGCGCCGCTGAGCTCTGCGGCGCAGGCAGGGAATTTGGAGCGCAGAGTGCGCCCGGTGCGATTTCCGCCGTGAGCGTTACCTTACCCCGCTCCGTAAACTTGATGGCGTTGTTGAGAAGGTTCACGAGCACCTGTTCGACGCGGCGTGGGTCGCTAACGAAAGTGCCGATATCCGGCGCAAGTTCAACGTGCAGGTCCAGGCCTTTCTTTGCCGCCAGCGGGTGTACGATTCCGGCCACATTCTCAATCGAAGCTCGCAAGTCAAATGGTTCGCTTCTAACCTCCAGTTGACCGGCCTCGATCTTGGAGATGTCGAGCACGTCGTTAATCAGCGCCAGCAAGTGCCGCGCGCTGTCGCGCACCATTTCGAGTTGCTTGCGCTGCTCGGCATTTAATGGCCCGGCCAACTCCTGGAGAATGATGCCGGTGAAGCCGATGATTGAATTAAGCGGGGTACGCAACTCGTGGGACATGGTGGCCAGAAAGGCGGACTTCAAACGGTCGGCTTCTTCGGCATGGTCTTTGGCCACCACCAACTCCGCCGTTCGTTCGGTCACGCGCTGTTCCAGAGTTGTGTTTAGTTCCCGGACCTCCTCCTCAGCCTTCTTGCGTTCGGTGATGTCGCGTTCGGTCGTGGCGATCGCCACGGGTTTCCCCTTTTCGTCGGTCAGCAACGTGGTGGTCAGCCAGACATCCAATATCCGGCCATCCTTGGTGACACGC
>JBEKLP010000079.1:0-11281 GCA_050010135.1 Anaerolineales bacterium | reverse complement strand
AGTATCCTCCGGTCGGGCTTCGACGACGATCGTCATCCGCGAGATCTCGGGGTTTTCCGTCTGCCCGACAGCCAGGCTCTCGATGTTGAAGTTCCGACGCCGAAACAGCGACGCCACCCGGTTCAACACGCCGGGTTTGTTTTCCACTAGTGCGATCATAGTATGTTGCATCGCGTCCTCCTAACCCTTCTCATCCTGGATCGGGCGGCGGATCATCGCGTGCAGATCCGCGCCGGGCGGCACCATCGGATACACCGCCTCTTCCTGCTCCACATGGAAATCGAGCAGGACCGGGCCGCGGGTAGCCCTCGCAAATTCGACCGCGGCATGAATTTCGCCCGGCTGGAGCACGCGCCGTGAGGGGATTCCGTGCGCTTCGGCGATCATGCAAAAATCGGGGTTTTTCAATTGCACCGCCGAATAACGCTTTTCGAAGAAGAATTCCTGCCACTGGCGCACCATTCCCAGAAAGTGGTTGTTCATGATGGCGATCTTGATCTCGATGTTCTCCTGGGCGGCGGTGGAAAGTTCCGCCTGCGTCATCTGGAATCCGCCGTCGCCGACGATCGCCCACACCTCGCGCCCGGGTTGGGCGAACTTCGCCCCGATCGCGGCCGGCAACCCAAACCCCATGCTGCCCGCGCCGCCGGAGGTGATGAAGCTATAGGGCTTCTCCGGCGGATAGTATTGCGCCGTCCACATCTGATGCTGGCCGACGTCGGTGACGATCAGCGCCTCACCCTTGGTGGCCTTCCAGATGTCGTTCACGATTTGCGGCACGTGCAGTTTGCCGTTGGTCGGCTGCACCAGGATGTCGCGCTGGTGGCTATCCTGTTTCCATTCCCTGATTTGGTCGAGCCATTCCTCGTGCTTGGCGTTGGGGATGCGGGAATCCAAATCCTTCAGGACGGTCTTTACGTCGCCCATCAAGGCAACATCCGCGTAGATGATTTTATTAATTTCGGTCGGATCGATCTCGACGTGGATCTTGCGCGCGTTGGGCGCGTAATTTTTTAGATTTCCGGTCACCCGGTCGTCGAACCGCATCCCCAGGGCGATGATCAGATCGGATTCTTGAATGGCGAGGTTGCAGTGCGCCGTGCCGTGCATTCCCATCATCCCCAGTGAAAGCGGGTGCGAAGAAGACAGGGTGCCCAACCCCAGGAGTGTCATGGCCACCGGGGTATTTGTCCGCTCGGCGAACTTGCGCACTTCCTCAACCGCTCCGGAGATCATCACGCCGTGCCCGGCGAAGATCACGGGCCGTTTTGCCGTGCGGATGAGCTCCGCCGCCTGCTCCAGCTGGACAGCCGGGGCGTGGGTCGGCGGGTGGTATCCGAAGAGATGGATATCCGAAGGTTCCAGAACTTCCGTCTTGGCGACCTGGGCATCCTTGCAAAAATCGATCAGCACCGGCCCAGGACGACCGCTGCGGGCGATGTAGAACGCCTCACGGACGGCGTGGGCTACCTGGTCGGGGGAAGTGATCAGGAAATTATGCTTGGTGATCGGCAGACTGATGCCGGTCATGTCCACTTCCTGGAAGGCGTCGGTTCCGAGCAGATTGCTCGGCACCTGGCCGGTGATAAACACCACCGGGGAGGAATCCATCATCGCTACGTCGATTCCGGTGACCAGGTTGGTCGCCCCCGGGCCGGAGGTGACAACCGCCACGCCCACTTTTCCGGATGCCCGGGCGTACCCGTCGGCCATCATCGCCGCGCCCTGCTCATGCCGCACCAGCACGAAGTGCAACTGCGGATAGTTGAGCATGGCGTCGAATGCCGGAATGATCTGCCCCCCGGGGAGTCCGAACATAACCTCCACTCCCTCGCGGATCAGGGACTCCCACAATACTTCCGCACCTGTCTTTTTCATCACACTTCTCCTTACCCCCCCCACCTTCCCCTCCTCGTATTTGCGAAGCAAATGGAGGAGGATCAAGGAGGGGGAGATCTCAACTTTCCAATACTGCCCCGGTGCTGGCGCTGGTTACAAGCTTGGTATAGCGTCGCAGCCACGGGCTTTCCGTGCGCGGCTGGAACGGCGGCAGCGCCGCGATCCGGGAACGGATCTCGCGCTCGTCCAGACGGACGCCAAGCGTGCGCCGGTCCAGATCGATGTCGATGATGTCCCCCTGGACCAAGGCCGCGATCGGTCCGCCGGCGGCCGCTTCCGGCGACACGTGACCGATGCACGCGCCGCGCGTGCCTCCGGAGAACCGCCCGTCGGTGACGACCGCCACGCTGTCGCCCAAACCCATCCCCATCAAGGCCGACGTGGGCGAGAGCATCTCCTGCATCCCCGGACCGCCACGCGGCCCTTCATACCGAATGACAACCACCTCGCCGGCTTTTACTTCCCCGGCGAGGATGCCGGTCAACGCCTCCTCCTGGCCGCCATACACGCGAGCCGGACCGCTGTGTTTTTTCATCCCATCGGGGACACCCGCAGCCTTGATCACCGCCCCGTCCGGCGCCAGGTTGCCGAACAGGACCGCCAATCCCCCGGTTTGCGAGTGCGGATTTTCCACCGGACGGATTACTTCGTGGTTGCCGGCCATCCTTCCTTTGATATTTTCCCGCAACGTCTTGCCATTTACCGTGGGACGGTCAAGATGCAGAAGCGCGGCGTCTTTGCGCGCCACCTCGTTGAGCAGGGCTGGAACGCCCCCGGCGCGGTGCAGGTCTTCAATGTGCCACGGCCCGAAGGGGCTTATTTTCGTCAAATGAGGAACCGTGTCCGATAATGAATTGATCCGGGCGAGCGGGTAATCCAATCCGGCTTCGTGGCAGAACGCGAGTGTGTGCAGCACGGTGTTGGTGCTGCCGCCCATCGCCATGTCCAGCGCGAAGCCGTCATCAACCGCGTCCATGGTCACCAGATCGCGGGGGAGAATGTTCCGCTTGACCAGCTTCAGGATCAGCGCACCGGCTTGATCGGCCAGCGCGTTGCGCTCGGCGGATTTCGCAAGCGCCGTGCCATTGAAGGGCAACGCCAGACCGAACGCTTCCAGCAGGCAATTCATCGAATTGGCCGTGAAGAGTCCGGCGCAGGACCCGCACGAAGGGCAGGCGTACTGTTCCAGCACTCTGAGCCGTTTTTGGGTGATCTTCCCGGCCTTATATGCCCCGACGCCTTCGAACACAGAGATCAAATCGACGGGTTGCCCGTCGGGAGTCTTCCCCACGCGCATGGGTCCGCCGGAAACGAAGATCGTCGGAATATTCAACCGCAGCGCGGCCATGACCATCCCGGGAACGATCTTGTCGCAATTGGGGATGCAAACCATCCCGTCGAAGGCGTGCGCCATAATCATCGTTTCGACGCAGTCGGCGATCAGTTCGCGCGAAGGCAGACTGTATTTCATCCCGGCGTGCCCCATCGCGATCCCGTCGTCGACGGCGATTGTGTCGAACTCAAAGGGGACGCCGCCCGCCTTGCGGATGGCCTGCTTCACCCGTCTGCCGAACGACTGCAGGTGGACGTGCCCGGCGACGATATCGGTATAGGAATTCGCCACGGCGATGAAGGGTTTGTTGAAATCCTCTTCCTGCACACCCATCGCCCGCAAAAGCGCCCGGTGCGGCGCATGTTCATATCCTTTTTTGATCAAATCGGAACGCATTGCATTCTCCTTCTTTCGGGCTGGATAAAGAAAAAGGCCGCCTTGCCGGGCAGCCCTGGTTTTATTTCTTTTCGGTTGTCACTTCCATTCAACTTCGCTTACTTTTCGAGGGCTGCCCACACGCGTTTATGGCTCTCGCCAAGAACGAGGACCAAAATAGCGATTTCGACAGCCAGCAGAATGAAATACATCAGGGATTCCTTTTCAATCTATTTTGAAATTCTAACCCATATTTTTTCCTTTGTCTATAAGCATAATTCATAATTATAACCTACCTTCGTTGTACAATTTGCACAATAAGCCTTGAAAAAGGCTATAAAATGGGATATCATCTATCTGATTATGGCCACTGATCAAACTACCGCCGCTTCAATGACGCTAGAGAATATCCTTTCAGCCTTCCCAGCCGGAAGCTTGCGATGGGTTGCCGGGAAGGATCTCGCAACGGTCACACCGATCAACTGGGTATCCTGTGAGATATCCGATGCCGAGCCGGGCGATTTACTGCTGTTGGGATCGAACGGTAAAGATCATCCGGATTATCCGGCGGCTTTGACCGGAACGGCCTCGGCGATTGCGATCATCGGGGATGTGGAGATCGATCGGGCTTGGATTTCGAGCAAACCGGTTGTTCAATTTCCCGACCCTTCGGTTTTTATATCCAGCAATCGGACGGGAATACATGCCGTCCAGCAATTATTACTGCGCACCCTGCTCTCCCAAAAGTCGATACTCCTGGAACGCGGCGTACAAATTCAGACCCGTCTTACGCAAATCGCCGCCCATGGCGAAGGATTGACCGGGTTGGTGGCGGCGATGCGCGAAATGACCCAACGCGGAATCCTGGTCCAGGATAAACGGCTTCTGCCCATCGCCTCCAGTCCGAGCGTTTCCCTGCGGTCGATCTGGGACGACCTGCTCGAACAACTGGAGAATTTTTCGACGCTGCCCGAAACGCTGCGCGACCGGCGCCAGGCGGGGGAATTCCCTTCCCTCGCGGTCGAAGAACTCCCGGGGGGATTGGAGCGCGCGGTGGTTCCGATCGTCGTCGACGACATGGCTCGCGGATATCTTTCCGCGATCGGTATGGCCGGCGAGCTCGATCAGACCGACCGCCTGGTGATCGAGCAGGGCGCGCTGGTGTGCGCGGTGGAAATGGCGCGCGCGAAAGCCGTGCGCGAAACCGAGAAACGCCTCCACGGCGATTTGCTCTCCGCGTTGCTGCATCAAACCCTGTCCGCGCGCGACGCGCGCCTGTGGGCTCAGAACATGGGGCTCGATCTTGGGCAGCAGCACACCGCCCTGCGCATGGCGTGGGAAGCGCCCGCCCCGTCCCTGCGCCGGTTAGAAACCCTGGTCAACGGTGAAGTGGCGCGTTCGGGGTTGCGGGCGATCGTTTCTTCCATCAGCGCCGAAGTGATTTGCATATGCCAGAGCCCCCGCGAAGCGGGAAGGCCGGCGGCAGCCGTCGACTTGGCCCAGGCGGTAGTCGATCTGGCGGCCAAGGAATATCCCAGCGCGGTTGTCCGCTGCGGGATCGGCACACCGGCCAGCGACCTCGGCGAATGGCAGCTTTCTTTCCGCCAAGCCGGACAGGCGCTCGACATGGCGCGCCGTCTGGGAGAACGGAAACCGCTCTACTACATGGAACTGTCAGTATATCGGTTGCTTCTGCAATTGGAGGATCTCCCCGACCTGAAGGCGTTCCTGCAGGAGACCCTCGGCCCGATCCTTGCCCATGAAAACGCGAATGAATTGCTCGACACGCTGGAAGAATATTTTGCCCATAATGGGAATCTTTCCCAAACGGCCGAAGCGCTGTTCATCCATCGGAACACGTTGACTTATCGCCTTGAGCGTATCGCTGCGATCTCCCAGCTGGATTTGGACAACCCGGATACGAGGTTGGCGGTTCAGCTGGCATTACGCATTCGCCGGATGTTGGCAGCCCAATAGGACCTCGGATGGCGACGAAAGACGGGCCTCCGTTGCGAATTCCTCCAGCTCGAAAGACAAATACCGACAGCCCATTGCTTTTGAACCGCCAGCCGTTGGCCGAATTTAAAACCGCAGTTGAAAGGAATAATAACGTAAATGAGCACTAAATTTATAATCCCATCTTCGGACCCAATACTTCTAGAGAAAGCTAATAGGATAGCTAAAGAATTTATACAGAAATATATTAATGATAACGTCGTTGGAATTGTCTTTCTGGGTGCAATTGTCAGAGGATATTTTGATCATTTGGCTGATATTGATATTGCAGTATTCAAAAAACAGAATTCAGAGGTTTTATTAACAAAAAAGTTTTATAAGGTTGAAGATATAGAAGTTCAGATTTGGTTGTCTGACTATGAAAGTGAACTTACCATTCCATGGGATTTGGCAAAACGTTGGACATATTCTCAGTGTCGAATATTTTTTGATACACAAGACAAAATATCCCAATTACTCAAAGAAAAGATTCCATTGAAGCCGGATGAAAAGAAATGGCTGCTGATGTCGGGATTAACACTTTCTGAGTGGTATATAAATCGGTTGACCCGATTATGGGTAGAGCGAGGCAATATCATCAGCGCTCACCATATGTTTGATCAAGGGATAATTTATTTCTTTGACATGCTATTTGGACTAAATGATGAGCTAGTGCCAGATATGAAGTGGCGTTATTATTGTGTAGAGCAATTAGAACATTTACCAAACAATTTTCAAGAACGGATCAAAGAGACAATGATTCTTCATGCATTCACGATAGAAGAACTTGAAAGACGAAAGAAAACATTTATGGAAATGTGGCGCGAAATGCAACCAATTATTGAAAAAGAAGTGCATATGACTTTTGAAGAAATCGAACAAATACTTTGATAGGAAAATATTAATATGCGCTCAATACGCTTCTGCAGGCGTCTTGGCCCAAGGTTGTAAAATGTATCACGCTATGCTTCGATGACGTTTCGAGTAAAATGAGCCTAATCTTGCGCAATCAGCCAAGCGCCCCCCGCTCGCGAGTTCTTCGCATCGGAAGGTCACCGATGCTCATCGCTCGGAGGGCCGGCGGAACCGACAGCCGTTGGGTCAGAAGTTGTCAAGGTTAATCTCAATCATTATTTGTACCAACCTTCCAGTACTTCCAGGGAAGAACTTTATTATAAGGGTAACGACTTTATTGTCATTCTACATATAGTTATTGTCCATGACATCAATTTATTTTAAGAAGGACGACGAATGAAATTTTAATAGCATTGATAAAAGAGGCGAAATTAAGGCTTTATAGTGTCTATGCGAAGCGGACACCTAAGTGGGTGGTGCTCGAGTTTATAATGTTCCTCTTTTCAACATTTGAACACAATATGGGATTGATTCTGGCTCCCGGTGCCATCGATGCAATAATGGTTTTCATTTGAATACAAGCACCGTTCAGATTGGACACCCTATTGTCGATGGAGGCGAAATGCAAATCCGGACTGTTCAAAACCGCAAGGATTTGGCGGAGTTCATCGATCTACCGTATCGATTCTATCGCCAAGATTTAAACTGGATTCCGCCGCTGCGCGGCGATCAATGGAATCAGTTCGATCCGAAGCGCAATCCAATGTTGGATCACTGCGAATACGCTTTATTCCTCCTACAGGACGGTTCGCAGACCGTCGGAAGAATCTCCGCATTCATCGATCGCCTCGCCGTCGACTGGTGGAAAGAACCGATTGGGTTGTTCGGTTCCTACGAATGTGTTGCCGACACTCGGGCGTCGCGTCTTTTGCTGGGCGCCGCCCAGGATTGGCTTACCGCCCGCAAGATGAAGGCCATGCGCGGGCCATGGTCGTTCGCATCGCAGGAATGGGGACTGGTACTGGAGGGATTCTCCCCTCCCCCGGTTATCATGGCTCCGTATAATCCGCCTTTTTACAACGATCAATTGACCGATTTTGGATTGCGCAAGGTGAAGGATCTCCTCGTGTATTACGTGGACAGCTCGGAAGGTTACAGCATTCCGGAGCGTTATCTGCGGCTCACGGACCGGGTGCAGCAACGCTACAAAGTAACTGTTCGCTCGATGGAGATGAAGAATCTGGACAAGGAAGTGGCCACTTTTGTCCGGCTGGCGAATCAATCCATCGCGGACAATTGGGGGTTCTATCCCGTGACCGAAGACGAAGGCAAAGCTCTCGCCCATGATATGAAACAGATCGTGAATCCCAAATTGCTTCTGTTTGCGGAAGACGCGCGCGGGGAGGCGATCGGCTTCGCCATGGCCCTGCCCGATGTCAACCTACTGCTTAAAGGATTGAATGGCCGCTTGCTCCCGCTGGGGTGGCTCAAGCTGCTCCTCGGCCTTCCACGCCTCCATCAGTACCGGATGTGGGCTTTGGGCGTGGTGCCGGAATATCAATCCAAGGCGGTGGATGCACTCATGTATCGCAAGTTGTACGAGACCTTGATGCCGGGGCCGGTCCGTCTGGAAGTGAACTACGTTCTGGAAGACAACTTCCGGATGAACAATGCGATCAAAAATCTCGGGGTGAAAAATCTCCGCAGATATCGTGTATATCAAAAACCTATATAAAAGGAAATTCCATCCGACCGGCGAAGGGCGATCCTGCGCCGGTCGATCCGCCCGGTTGAAAACCAAAACTCTGGAGGAGAATTCCATGGCCCAAACCGCTCAAAACCACCCGCTGCAAAACGCTCCGATCTCACAAGTTGGGATTGTTGTTCGTAACGCCGATAAGGTGGCGGCCAAGTTTTCCGCGTTGACCGGCCTGCCCATTCCGGCGCCGATCATTACCGATACGCATGAAAAGGCGCACACCGAATTCCGCGGCTCCCTTTCCAACGCGCGCGCTAAATTGATCATTTTCAATCTGGGGCCAATGGCCGTGGAGTTCATTGAGCCGCTGGAAGGCGAAAGCACCTGGCGGGAATTTCTGGACCAGCACGGGGAGGGAATGCACCATATCGCTTTTAATGTGAAAGATTGCGCACTCGGGGCGGAACAGGCCGCCCGATTGGGCGTGCCGCTTGTCCAAAAAGGGGATTTTAACGGCGGGCATTACGCTTATATCGACGCCACCGGGTCGTTCGGAACGATTGTGGAACTGCTTGATAATATTGCGTAGATTCGCAGGCGCGGTTTCACCCGATCGGTAATGGATCAACCGATGAACGCGGGTGTAGATTTTCGGGGCGGATCCTGGGTGCGGACGAGATTTCGGAAAACACCGCGTCGTATTCTTCCGCGCTGGAACACCGGACGAGCCGGTTGCGATATTCCCCCACGCCGATCCAGTGATGCACGTAACGCACCGCATCTTTGCGGAAGATCACCGGCCCCAGGCGCGGTCCATACAATTCGATCATCAATTCCAGATGGCGGCGCGCCATGCGGACGCATTCCTCCACCGGCACCTGCTCTTTATCGCGGCGCGAAAATATCCACGGATGGCCGATGGCCGCGCGCCCGATCATCACCCCGTCGCAGCCGGTCTGACGCTTCATCGCCTCGATGTCGGCGACGGTCCGCACGTTGCCGTTCCCCAAAATCGGGATACCGGCACGCTGTTTGATTTCCGCGATCGCATCCCAATCCACCGGGCCCGCAAAGGCCTGATCCTTGGTGCGCGCATGGACCGCGATCAGCCGGCATCCGTTTTCCTCCAATGCCCGGGCCACTTCCAGATAATTGCGACTGCGCTCGTTCCATCCCAGCCGGATCTTCGCGCTCACCGGAATCTTCAATTCGGCCGACAACCTGGCAAACAACCGGCCGATCTTCGGCGGATCCTTGAGCATTCCCGCCCCGGCGCCGCGTTCGGCGATCTTCCGAATGGAACATCCCAGGTTGATATCGATGATGTCCGGGCCGCGGTCCTCCAGGCGGCGCGCGGTCTCCACCAACCGGTCCTCGAGATGCCCGTAAATCTGGAACGCGATCGGCCGTTCCCTTTCCGAGAATCGAAGCTTCAAGTTGGCCGAACTCTCCGGGTTGCGCGAGAAGGCCACTTCATCCACGTTGACAAATTCCGTATACGACATGGCCGACCCGAGCTGGCGGCAGAGGATCCGGAACGGACTGTCCGTAAACCCGTCCATCGGCGCCAGGATTAATTCGCCGAAGATCGGAACGCTGCCAACGAAGAAATTCGGGGTTGGGATGGTTGCTCCGGGGAAAATCAAACTTTCCTGCGGTCGATCGCCAGCAGGTCGCACAGGATGGCGTACCCGGTTTCCAGGCGGCCGGCGCCGGGTCCGATCAGGGTGACGTCCCCGAGCAGTTCGGTCGTAAAGGTAATCGCGTTGGTCGCCCCGCGGACCGAAGCCAGCGGATGGGAACGGGGAATCCGCTGCGGGCGAACCCGCGCCTTTACGCCGTCCGGTTTCCGTTCCAGGCCGGCGATCAATTTCCACACGTCGCCGCCTTCCTCCGCCTCGCAAATATCCTCTCTCATCAGACCGGTGATTCCTTCCCGTTCAACGTCGATCAGGCCGATCGACGCATCCATCAGCACGTTCGCCAGGATGACCAGCTTCCCCGCCGCGTCGTAACCTTCCACGTCTCCGATCGGATCGGCCTCGGCGTATCCCTTCGCCTGCGCTTCGGCGAGCGCCTCGCTGTATGGCTTTCCATCCTGCATCCGCGTCAGGATGTAATTCGTCGTCCCGTTGATAATTCCTTGAATGCGAAGGATCCCGGCGCCTTTCATGTATTCCGTGCCCATCCGGAGCGCGGGTGTACCGCTCATCACCGTCCCCTCCACGCCGATCTCCACGCCGTGCGCGGCGGCGATTATCTTCAGCGCCCGATACTGCAGGGCGATCGGCCCCTTGTTGGTCGTGATGGCATGCTTCCCGGATTCCAGCGCCGCGCGGATATGTCCGACGGCCGGTTCGCCGGTTTTCAAATCGGTGGGAGAGAGTTCCACCACGACGTCCGATTCCGTCTCCCGGATCGTGCGCAGCGAATCCCATCCCCTTTCCCGCGCCGGAACTTCCGCCAGCGTCCCCTTCGCCCTGACGGACGCCAACAGCGCCGCCGGGTCAAATCCCTGCGGTTGGTAAACGCTGCCGAGCTTGATGTCGCTTACGGCAACGATCCGGACGCCCAGACCGAACTCCCTCCGGATCAGTTCACTCCGTTCCGCGAGGATTTGCGCCAGCCCTTGACCGACGTTGCCGAAACCAATGATCGCCATCCGGTATTCATGCATGCCAATTCCTCCCATGGGAGATCCGGAAAATAAAATTTTACCCCCTTCCGCGGCGCGGGGAAAATGGAGGAACCGGAAACACCCGGCGGGCGTACAATTGCTTCCGCGGGAAGGATATTGGGATTAACGAAAGGCTGTCGAAGCAAGCGGAATATGAACGAACGCATACTCGTTGTGGAAGATGAACCGGCGCTGAGGGACACGCTCGAGTGGAACCTCCGGCATGAAGGCTATCAAGTGAAAACCGCAGCCGACGGGATAACCGGTCTGCGGGAGGCAAGGGAATGGAAAACCGACCTGTTGATCCTAGACCTTATGCTTCCGGGGATGGACGGGCTGGAAGTCTGCCGGCAACTGCGCAAGGATACCAACTTCCCGATCCTGATGCTCACCGCGCGCGAGAGCGAAACCGACCGGGTGGTTGGGCTGGAAGTGGGCGCCGACGATT
>JBEKLP010000078.1:0-11571 GCA_050010135.1 Anaerolineales bacterium | reverse complement strand
GGTCGGTGTTGATCGCGATGATTTTCGAGGATTGGTCCATGCCGGCGCGGTGCTGGATGGCGCCGGAAATCCCCGCGGCGATGTACAGCCGCGGGCGGACGGTGGTTCCGGTCTGGCCGATCTGGTGCTCGCGGGAGATCAACCCGGCGTCGACCGCGGCGCGTGAGGCGCCCACTTCACCGCCCAATAGGTTGGCCAGATCGCGCAGGAGCTCGAAATCCTCCGCGCTCCCGACGCCCGCGCCGCCCGAAACGATCACCGGCGCATCCTTGAGCCGGACGGCGGACGGCCGCATCGAGCGGCTGAGGATCGTGAGGGCCAGGTCGCCCTTTTCAAAAGAAGGCTGGATCTTTTCCACGATTCCCTTGCGCGCGGGATCGGGGGCGGCTTTGCGCATCACGCCCTCACGCACCGTGGCCATCTGCGGCCGCGTGTGCGGATTAACGATCGTGGCGATCAGGTTGCCGCCGAACGCCGGCCGGATCTGAAACAGCAAATGGGAATAGGTTATATTTTCCTTCTTGACCGTGTACTCGCCGATCTGCAGATCGGTGCAGTCGGCGGTAAGGCCGCAGCGTAGCGCGCTCGCCACCCGCGGGGCTAGGTCCCGTCCGCTGGAGGTCGCTCCGATCAGAAAGATATCCGGCTTGCGGGCGCGCGCCTCTTGGATTGCGACACGCGCAAAGGGCAACGTGCGGTACATTTCCAATTCCGGATGGTCGGCCAGCAGCACGCGGTCTGCGCCGGATTGGATGACCATCTGCGCCAGGTCCTGGATATCGCGGCCGCACAGCAATCCGACCACTTCAGAATTCAGCGTGCTGGCCAGTTCCCGCGCCTTGCCCAAGAGTTCCAAGGACACGTCGGCGATCTTCCCCTCGCTCTGCTCGATGAAAACCCACAGGCTGGATTTGTCCGTCATAGCTGCCTCATCCGACGATGTATTCCTTCACGAGTTCTTCGATCATCGCCGCGATTCCTTCCCGGGTAGGGGCGACTTCTTTGCTGGCTGTGGATTCCAGCACGACGAAATTCACCTTATGCACCTGGGTCGGCGAACCGGCCAGACCGATCTTTTCTTCTTCGACGCCGATATCCGCTGCGTTCCAGGCGGGAATGATCTGGCCGCGCGCCACGAGGAACGATCGCAGTTCCGCTTCGGTTTTAAATTCGGGCCAGCGCGCAAGCTGCGCGGGGATCTCAAGCTCCGTCGCGGCCAGCTTGTATTCGATCTGCCGCCGCGCGGAGGGCGGGCGCGGCGTGTTGGCCGAGGCGACCACCGTGATCAGGCAGGGGAGCGTGGAGCGCACAATCTCGGTGCCGCCCTCCAGCGCGCGTTGCACGGTGATCCCGTCGTCTTTGAGTCCCAGGATTGATTCGGCGTACGTGATTTGCGGTATGCCGAGCTTTTCGGCAAGTTGCGGGCCGACCTGCGCCGTGTCGCCGTCGATGGCCTGGCGCCCGCAGAATAGCAAATCGAAGGGGCCGCTTTTTTCCACGGCGCATTGGAGGGTGTAGGAAGTAGCCAGCGTGTCGGCGCCGGCGAATTTTCTGTCGGTCAGCAGGAACGCGCGATCGGCGCCGCGGTAAAGCGAATCGCGCAGGATGTCGGCCGCTTTGGGCGGACCCATGGTGATCACCGTCACCGTCCCGCCGTGCTTCTCGCGGACTTGCAACGCCATCTCCAACGCGTTCAGATCCTCGGGATTGAAGATCGCCGAAAGCGCGCTGCGATTCATGGTGCCGTCCTTGGTCATCACCTCGCCGGTGATGTGGTGCGTATCGGGCACCTGTTTGATCAGGACCACGGAGCGGATATTTTTGGTTTCGGTCATTCCCTCCTCCGATAACCGCCCGGTGCGCGCCGGGCGGTCCCTCCCATTAAAAATCGTTCAATCGTTTGAAACGCATCCGGTGCCGCCCGGAACCTCCAGGGAATGCTCTTCCATGGTTCCGGTACGGTATATAACCCCACCCGGGGGCTGATGGTCACGCCGTCTTCCGGAATGCGGAACGCCCGCTCCAGAAAGAGTTGGGAGTTTTTTTCACAAAGATCGTATCCGTTCCAACGGCTATCGAGCTGCAGCGCCTGGCAAAGCATCGCCGGGCCGAGCGCAATCGGTCCGCGGCCGCGGCGCCGGCGCCGCATGGTTTCCCGGCCCTCGGCCGGAATCATAGCACGAACGAGCACGGCCGCGGGAAAACCTTCCGCCTCGGTCACAATATTCAGCATCCAATGCATCCCGTACGTGAAATAAACATAGGCCCGGCCCGGCGGTCCGAACATCACCGCATTGCGCGGGGTGAGCCCGCCGCGGCTGGCGTGGCAACCGAGGTCGTCCCGGCCGATGTAGGCCTCGGTTTCGACGATGATGCCCGAGAGCGTGCGGCCGCGTTCGATTTTAACCAATCGCGCGCCAAGCAACCGGCGGGCGACGGAAAGGGTGGGTTGGGAAAAGAAGGATCGGGGGAGTCGGTAATAGTGCCCCGGCACGCGATCCGGGGGACCGGTCCGTAAAATTCTCATCCGGCGCGGTCAGGATACGGAGACGGTTTGAAAACGCGGATCTCGTTCGTAGGTGAGGCGCAATCCTTCGGCGAGCGAAATCCTGGGGCGGAACCCGAGCAGATCCCGGGCCAGGGTGATGTCGGCGCACAGATGCGAGACGCCGCCTTCCTCGTACGGGGTCTTGAGCACTTCGCCCTGCTTGACCAGACGGAGGATCTGGTCGGCGAGCGAAAGTACGGAGGTTTCCATCCCGCTGCCAACGTTGATGATCTTGCGGTCCACATCCGGCGCCGTGGCCGCAGCGGCCAAGCACTCGACGGCGTCGTCGATGTAAATGTAATCGCGCGTCTGATATCCGCCGTTGTGGACCACCAGCGATCCGCCTCCGGCGGCCTGCCGCAAAAAGCGCGCGACCACCGGCGCATGCGCGGCCGGGAGCGGCTGGCCCGGCCCGTAGGCGTTGAATACGCGCAGGATCACCGTCTCGATTCCCCACAACGCCCCGATAGTTCGGACGTAATACTCCGCCGACAGCTTCGATACCGCGTAGGGGGAATCCGGATTGGGGGTGGCGCTTTCCGCCACCGGTTGCGCCTGCTGCTCGCCGTAGACTGCGCCGGAGGAGACGAACACCACCCGCCGGACGCCCACATCGCGCATGGCTTCCATCATGCTGACCGTTCCGCCGACGTTCACCAGGTTGTATTCGCGCGGATAAAGGATGGACTCCTGTACCGAGACGCGCGCGGCCAGGTGGTAGACGCATTCGACGTCTTGGAGCAGGGTCCAGAGTTTTGGGCGGTCCTGCACGTCGCCGCGAGTGAACAAGACGGAGGGATTCAACCGGGCGGGGTCGCCGGTCGATAAATCGTCCAAGCCGCGCACCTGGTGCCCGGCTTTCACCAAAGTATTGGCCAGTGTCGAGCCCAAGAAACCCGCTGCGCCCGTTACGAGGAAATTCAAATCGGTCTCCCGAACAAAAGTGCGGGTCTATATCGCGCACCCCGCACTTCATAACGGCAAATTATAGCATGCGGTCAAATCGCACTTCCCGACGGTTGCTCTACGATAAGATTACGCCGGAAGACAAGAAAATAGGCTGTTTTTAGAGGAAAAATGGAACAAGTCCGGGACGCGAAAATCGCGGGAAAAAATAAAATGACGCAGAATATCAAAAGAAATCAAGGGGTATCCGCGAAATCCGGCCAATCTGCATAATCCGGATCCAACGAATTAACCGGCGCCGCATTCCGGGCAGGAAGGATTTTTACGGGTACGGATTTCTTCAAATTTCCCGGATAACCCGTCGAATGTCAGCAACCGGCCGATCAGCGGTTCGCCGGCACCCAACAGAATCTTCAGCGTCTCCAGAGCCTGCAATGTTCCGATAATCCCCGGCAGGGGCCCGAACACGCCGGCTTCCGACGGAGATTCGATTGCGGCGGAATCCGGCAGATCCGGAAAGATGCACCGGTAGCACGGCCCGCGATGCGCATCGAATACACCGACCTGACCTTCGAACCGCAACACGCTTCCGAATACCATCGGTTTTTGTTGCCGGATGCAAACGCGGTTAATTAATTTTCGCACAGCGAGGTTGTCGGTGGCGTCGAGCAGAATATGGTAAGGACGGGCCAGGCCCTCGGCGTTCGATTCGGAGAACGATTGTGGATAGGTATCGATCTGCACCTGCGGAGCCAAATCCGACAGGCGCCGGCGGGCGCTTTCGGTTTTCAGTTCGCCCAGGGTCGACGTTCCATGAATGACTTGCCGGTGCAGGTTGTCGAGTTCCACTTTGTCCGGGTCGACGATTCCGATCCGGCCGACCCCCGCCGCGGCAAGGTACAGCAGCGCGGAGGATCCCAGCCCGCCGGCGCCGACCACCAAAACGCTTGCGCCTTTGAGCTTGGCTTGTCCTTCGATTCCAATTTCGGGAAGAAGAATCTGCCGCGCGAAGCGGAGGCGATCCTCGTCGGTGAGATCCGAGTTAATGATGTTGGGGTCCTTCGATGGCATAGTCTCTTTGTTTTCAGACACTATGGGTTTTCAAAACCCATAGCAGGCCGCGGAAAAAGTTGGACTTTGTCATTGCGAGCCCCGCCCCGGCTCCGCCGTGCGGGGCCGGGGGAGCGAAGCGACGAAGCAATGACACCCTTCTTGTTTTTCCACAGCCTGTTGGGGTATCCCTGACAGGCTTCACCCTTCCATATACATTTCTTCCGGTTCCGTCTGGGCCGCCTCGAGAATTTTTTTCGCCACGTCTTCGGCGCTGTCCACCATCTGTCCGCTCCGCGCGGCGCCCGAGCGCTGCCGCTCCCGCATTTGCAGGTCGCCTACTGCGTGCTTTCCGAAATCGGTTGCCGTCGTCCGCGGAAAGACCGTAATCACGCGGATGTTTTCCGCAGCCAGCTCGACCCGCGCCGTGGCCGAGAGCAGGTTGAGTGCCGCCTTTGTGGCGGCGTACGTTCCGAGCCCAGGCAGCCGAAGTTTGGAAACCATCGAACTAATGTTGAGGATCACGCCTCCGCCCCCCGCGCGCATTTTCGGTACGACCGCCTGGATGGCATACAGCGCGCCGTAAACGTTCAATTCCATGATCACCCGGAAATGGGAAACGTCGATAGCGGCCACCGGCCCGGCCGCAGACTGTCCGGCGTTGTTGATCAGAATGTCGATCCGCCCGTAGTGCTCGAACGCCTGATCCGCCATTTTCCGCACGGCGCCGCAATCGCGCACATCCGTCGGCAAAACAAGCACATCCCGTTTTTGTGCGCGCAACTCCTCGGCCAGCCCTTCGAGCCTCTCGCGGGACCGCGCGACGAGTACCACCTTCGCGCCGGCTTCCGCGAAACACTGCGCCGCGGCCCGGCCGATTCCTTCCGACGCTCCCGTGATGATGGCGATCTTTCCGGATACATCCATGGGCATCCCTCCTATAATTTCTCCGGGGATTGTAGTTCCTCCTGGAGAAACCTGATCTAGACTCCCAACGTCCCTTTCTGCTGATACTCTCGGAAGAGTTTTCCCCAGGCCGTCTCGTTCCGCCACCGGGCGGCGACGAAGCGGTATTTTAGCGGCCAGTAGAGATAATCCTGTTCGATCTCGCCGACTATCGTGGGGAAGATGACCAGCGGTGTGCGGAAGAGCAGCTTTTGAAGAAACCGCGTGGGTCCGTACCAGGAAAGCCATGCCAGGAAACTATGGGAGTTGTAACCGACCTTGAACCCCCAACTCTCGCCGGAGATGTCGTCGCCGACAAGGTGAATTTCGCGCGGGTCTCCTGTTCCCAGCCCGCGGTCGTTTGCCAGCCGGATGTACTTGATTTGCAGCGGGTCGAACCCCATCATTTTGGCCGCGACGGCGTCGATCGCCACCTGATCACTGGAGGCCAGAAGGATATTCTTGACCACGGGGCGGATCATCCGCGGCCCGGCGCCGGTGCCGACTGTGGTGGCGTCCATCACCGCGAAAATCCCGGGATGGATTTCCTTCTGGATGGCGAGCAGGTCGACCAGCGTTTCGTGGATGTGAGTGTGCGTGTAATGGCGGTACTTGCTGAGCAATCCGCCGAAAGCGTTCTTCATCGCCCCGGTGGTTGTGGTGTACATGTGCGTTTTTGCCGTCGGCAAATGGACGATATTCTTGCCGATGAAGTAATCCGGGATGCGAATTCCCTCCGGATAGATTTGATCGAGCGCGAGCATCTCCGCCTTCGGCCGGAAGGGGATCCAGGTCATATCCTCTTTTCGGAAGTTATATTTGACGGGGATCCCGTACTTGCGGAAGATCGGAACGTAGCGGTTGAGATCCTCCCCCTTGAATGCGTTGGTGATCACGGTCTGATTTTGGACGCACACCAGATCCGCAAAGCCTGCCTGGTGGAGCGCGCGGATCGTCCCTTCCAGTTGCCAGGGTGTGGTGTTCGCGCCGGGCATCGGGAAATGCCAGGTGATGTTATCTTTTAGAATGGTTGCGACGTTTCGGGCAAGCGCCTTGTCCGCTCCGGACAGTTCCAGCAGGCGCTGATAATCCTGCAGGACGGTTTCCGGTGTTGTGCGCACGGCGGCTACGATGGGTTGGGCGGGCATAGATCGACTCCTGGAAAGACGGATTGTAACAAATCCGTTCTTGGTATTGAATGGGGTTAGAACCCGCCGCAATCCACGCCACTTCAGTAGCAGTGGTTAAGCGGGTTTATCCGGGCTTCAGCCGAACCGTAATATCACCCTTGTGGCAGTGTAGAATAGGTATATAATTAACACAAGGTATTCTACATGGACTACAAGCGCGACGAACACCGGATACACCTCATCGTCTACCACCTGATCTGGATACCCGCGCGGCGTAAACCCGTGCTGGTGGGGCCAATCGCCCGCGATTGCCGGGCGCTCATCGAGAAGAAGTGCTCGGATCGTGCCTGGGAAGTATTAGAGTTGGCGGTCAATCCGGATCATGTGCATCTGTTTGTGCGGGTATGGCCGTCCGACTCTGCGGCGGAGGTGGTTAAGGAATGCAAAGGTGTCACGGCTCACGAACTACGCGCTAAATATCCGGCGCTACACAAAATCCCCTCCCTCTGGACGCGATCCTATTTTGCCAGCACTGCCGGGAACGTCTCGGCTGCAACCATCCAGAAGTACATCGCCTTGCAGAAGAGTCTATGATCCGCCGCTCCGCACCAAAGAAGACACTCCGCTATCGGCTGCACCTACTCACGCCGCAGTCGGGCGCATGGCTCGTGGAAACGAAGAAGCTCTTCAACCACTCCGCGGAGTGGTACTTCGGAGTGTTCGAGGCATATCCGGATTTCCTCAATCTCAAATCCAACGAAGTAGTGCCCACCATCGAGAAGAAAACCCACCGCACCAAACACAACCCGCGTCCGAAAATCGCGCCTCCCGCCGAGATAGGTGCGCTTCCGGCTTACGTTCGGCGGGCGGCAATCATGGCCGCGTTTGGCTCGGCCAAGTCCTTCTTCTCCAATCTTAACCAATGGAAGGATCAGAAAGAAAAGTTCGAAGAGAAGGCGACGAAGAAAAAGAAGAAGTTGGTATTTCGCGTGCGTCCTCCGGTACCTCCCCGCGTCTGGAACCGCAACCCATCTTTCTACCAGGACTTGTATAAGAACTTCACCGGCAAGAACGTTATGCTCAAGCTGTGGACCGGATCGAACTGGGCATGGGTCAAGTTTGGCATTACCGGTAGAGAAGTGCCTGATGGCTGGTCCGTCGGTTCCCCGCAAGCAATAAACCGGAATGGGCATTGGTATTTGCATGTTCCCATTCAGAAGGACGAGTACGAAGTACCAAAGAAAGTCGAAGAACAGCGCAAAGAAAAAGAGATTCTTATCTGCGTGGTCGATCTCAATATCGGTCGAAACTTTGCCTGCTGCACCATCCAAAACTCCGACGGCACGATCCTCGCCACCCTGTACATACGTGGTGCGGAAGCACTACACGGCCGTAGGAAGCGCGATTTGGGACGAGTGGCAGTTCGAAGGTCGCAGACCGGCATTCTCCAGCCGGACGTGCAGGACAATCAATATCTCTGGCGTCATATCCGCGCGATGGGCGAATATGAGGCGCATCGGGTTTCCCGCCGGATCGTGGATTTCGCCGTTCTGCACGAAGCCAGCGTGATTGTATTCGAGCATCTGGGGCACTTCCAACCGCACAAGGGAAAGTACAGCGCGCGGGGAAACGAGAAGCGCTCCTACTGGCTGCGAGGAAAGATTGTTCAGTTCTCGAAGTACAAAGCGTGGAATGAGGGGAAGATCACCTGCCGGGTCAATCCGGCCGGCACCAGTAGATTTTGCTACTGGGATGGAACGGAGTTGGTGAGGTTTACGCCTGGTCAACCCATGGTGGGCTACACCGAGGGTGCCCCCATGGTCTACTGCCCGACCTGTCATCACCTGGAAAACGCGGATCGGCATTCCACGCGCAATATCGGACACAGATTCTTTTTCCCGCCAAAGCCATCTCCGAAATGGGGTGGTGTGCGGCCTTCCGCGCACGAACGCAAACTGGGCAAGCGAGTGGACGTTGCTCGCCCGACCATGGAGCGAGGGAAGGCGCGTACGGGCTGGCACCGTCCAGCGCGTTTGTCGCCTCCTACGGTGTCCTTGGTTGAGGCTACGCCTCTATGACTCGGGACACCGCCCACGCACGAGCGCCTAAAGAAGCCACGCCGATTTATCGGCCGTGGAGTGTCACTGGAATGCCGCAATCGGACGGCCGGAATAGCGGTCCCGGTGCCATGGAAGGGAAAACCCAAACCGGAATATTGTCTCCATCGACATTTTCTCCTATACTATTTTAGAAGGACAGCGATATGACCAAACCCATCGAGGTGAGAATCGGCGAAGGATTAAAGGACTTGAGCTTGACGCTTGCCGCGGCGGAATCCTGTACCGGTGGTTTGGTGGGTTCGCGGTTGACCGACGTGGCGGGTTCCTCTGCGTATTTCCTGGGCGGGATTGTCGCCTATTCCAACGACGCAAAAGTAAAACTCCTGGACGTCCGGCGCGAGACGCTCGCGGAGCACGGCGCGGTCAGTGAACAAACGGCCCGGGAAATGGCCGAGGGGGTGCGGAAATGTTTCGGCACCGATATCGGCTTGGCTGTCACCGGAATCGCCGGGCCGGGCGGCGCAACAAAAGATAAACCGGTGGGGCTGATGTGGCTGGCGCTGGCCGCCGAGGGCGGCACCCAGGCCAAGTCGATTCGCTTGGCGGGCGACCGGTTGCAGAATAAAGCCGGAGCCACCGAACAGGTGCTGGTGTTATTGGAAGAATATCTGGATACCCTCATCCCGGATTAAACCCTGCGATGAGAAAACAAGAGTATCATTGGACCCCATGCCGGATTGCGGGGGCAAGCAATTCAGCGTGCGGTACGCCGGGAACGGAATCGACTGATTTCTGACGGAAAAGGAAAACCGGGCATGCCGATCCGTACGCTTATCATGGGCGCCGCCGGACGCGATTTCCACAACTTCAACGTCTTCTTCCGCAACAACCCGGATTACGAAGTCGTCGCCTTCACTGCCACACAGATTCCCGACATCGACGGCCGCACCTATCCGGCCGCGCTGGCCGGCAGGATGTATCCCAAAGGCATCCCGATCCACGCCGAAGACAATCTGCTCCAGATCATCCGGGAGCAAAACGTTGACCAGGTCGTTTTCGCCTACAGCGATGTGCCGCACGAATACGTCATGCATAAGGCCTCTATGGTCCTGGCGGCGGGAGCCGACTTCCGCCTGATGGGCGAAAAATCGACGCAACTGAAATCCACCAAGCCGGTTGTTTCGATTTGCGCGGTGCGAACCGGGGCGGGGAAGAGCCAGACCACGAGGCGGGTCTCGTTGATCCTGCGCGGGTTGGGATACCGGCTGGCGGTGGTCCGCCACCCCATGCCCTACGGCGACCTGGAAAAGCAGGAAGTGCAGCGTTTCGCCGATTATGCGGATCTGGACAAGTACGAATGCACCATCGAAGAGCGCGAGGAATACGAGCCGCATATCGACAACGGAATCATCGTCTACGCGGGCGTGGATTACGAAAAGATCTTGCGCCGGGCCGAGCAGGAAGTGGACATCGTCCTGTGGGACGGCGGCAACAACGACTTTTCGTTCTACGTTTCGGATTTAAAAATTGTGGTGGCCGACCCGCATCGCCCCGGCCACGAATCCCGTTATCATCCCGGCGAGGTCAACGCCCGCGACGCCGACGTGCTGGTGATCAACAAGGTGGATACGGCCGATCCACAGGCGGTGCAACAAGTGCGGGAAAACCTGCGCCAGATGAATCCCGCGGCGACGATCATCGAGGCCGCCTCGCCCATTTTCGTCGACCGCCCCGAGCAAATCAAAGGCAAACGCGTGTTGGTGATCGAGGACGGCCCGACCCTGACCCATGGGGAAATGGCTTACGGCGCCGGATTTGTGGCCGCCAAGCGCTTCGGCGCGGCCGAGATTGTCGACCCGCGTCCGTTCGCGGTCGGGTCCATTGCGGCGACCTTTGCAAAATTCCCCAAGACCGGTCCGATCCTGCCGGCCATGGGCTACGGCGAGGCGCAGATGCGCGACCTGGAAGCGACGATCGATGCGGCCGACGCGGATCTGGTTCTCGTCGCCACCCCGATCGACCTGACGCGCGTGATCCGGATCAGGAAACCTTTCCAGCGCGTGCGATATGAGTTGGAGGAAATAAGCAAACCGACGCTGGAGGACATCCTCAAGGAGAAATTTGGAAAGAAATAAATCCAGACACCGGTGCGTTTTCCCGGAAGTTTAACCGGAACAGATCACCGGTTGCCGGTATCGGTTTTATCTTACCCGAATCGCACCCCCCCGGGCCGCGCTTCGGGGATTTTTATTGATTATTCCGGCTGGGAGAAATATTCGAAAGGGAAAGTTATTTCAGCAGGAACGGCGGCACCCAGAACTTGCCGTATCCAAATGCCGGCAGCGCGACGCTTCCAATTAAAACCGCAACACTCAGACAGATCCAAAGGACATCGATCCAATGATAATGAAGACTCATCAGCCAGGTGCGCGTGCGCACCCCGAAGGAGCGCAGGTCCATCGCGTCGATGATTTCCTCGCCACCGACGATCGCCTGGATCACCACCGGGACCAGAAGCGGTGCTAGCCGGCGGATCTGCGCGAGTAATCCGCCGCGGCCCCTTTCCAGTTCGAAGCCCCGCGCGCGCTGGGCATCATAGGTGATGGCGAAATCGCGCGCGAAGGTCGGGACGAACCGCAGCGAAAGATCGATGGCATAGGCGAACTTGTCCGGCAGCCCCAGGCGGTGGAACGTGACCCCGTACGCACGCGGATCGATCGTATAGGGAATCACGATGGCGGACGACGTCACGGCCAGGATCCGCAGGAACTGGCTGATGGCGTAGGCAATCCGTTCGGCGGTTATCGGCAGGACCGGACGCCATCCGAAGAGCGTGAACGGCGCCACCCAGCGGGCGAGTTCGTGCTCGGTCGTATAGAATTCGAATCCGCCGCGTCCGGTAAGGAAAGTGATCAGGCTGAACAGGAAGGCC
>JBEKLP010000077.1:0-11611 GCA_050010135.1 Anaerolineales bacterium | reverse complement strand
CCGGCATTGTATCGGCAAGGAGAGGGGCGGTCAAGCTGCGACCGCCCCGGATTTCTTCTGCGAGTTATTGCCCCGCATCTCCTCCTTTCTTTCCGGACACATCTTTCGAAACGTTCCGGCTTACAGATAAGAATAATATTCTTTGCTTCATACCGCTGCAAGGAAAATCGGCGCTTCATAGGAAAATCGTAGGCCACTCGAACGGATCGGGTAGGATTCGTCCTCATCATCCTCTAAGAAAACCTTTGGGCATTCGATGGGATGGTCATATTATTTGGAATTTTTGATGAATTAATTTCTCCATGATCTCATAAGGATTGTTTAAGTAAATGTAATATGCGGAAAAATACGGATTGCAGGGAAGGAAGAAGATGCGGCACCTTATATGGTCCAAATCCCAAAGTCTTCTCGGCCCCGTTCGCCACTTCCGGCCATGATACGCTCTGCCGTGCTGGTCCGGTCCGACGCAGAATGTTGAAAGCCGCGTTATAGTCTCACTTACCGCAATCCCATTACGCCCAATGATCCTTGCGAGGCAGATTTCCAAAACTGCGAACATGCTTGCGACGGGTCTGCCGGGAGCACATTGATCACCTCGCCTCCCGCCTCTTCCGCTTTGTCCATAAGAGATGGGTTGAAGTAGTCTCAGTCTGCGTTCAAAATGCTTTTAGCCAATTGGGGGTTTTGATCCATATTCCTGATCCGAAAACCAATGAAGAAGAAAGGGATTCGAAACTGCATTCTGCGATGAGGGTATCGTTACCATTCCATGCCGAACCCCTGAAGTACCATGGGGTCGTCAGTGCATTTTAGCGGTCGTGTGTTCAACCGGAGTGGATTGTATGTTTGCCTATTCGGATTGCGTAATTGCTCCTTCGTTTCCTGGATTGTTTCTCCTCCAATATGATGGAGAAGGTGAGAATTAAGTGATGCGGAAACCGGGGCAGCTAAATTGGATGATTGGAAAGGCAGTAGTACAATTTGGCCCGAAGCGTTGCGGATTGATTGGGAAAATGGGGTTGATATGACTGAAAAAGGAACGAACCAACGAAAATTTGAAATCTTGCGTCGGGTTAAGACTTGCCGGTTTTCTCTCGAAACCCGGTTCCGGCGCTCGATCCCCCTGGTCTCTTTGGATAATGCGCTCTTGATTGGCTTCACCATCCTCCTCTTCCTGCGCTGCTATCCCTCCATCACTCCAATGCCCTCCCAGATTAACGCGCATGACGAAGCCAGCTATATCCAGAGCGGGTTCGATATGGTGCACGGAAAGATGCCGACGCTGGCCAATCACCCGGCGGTGTCGATGGTATTTGCATTCGCTTACCTCGTGTTTCAAAAATCGGTGCTGTGGTTCATCTATTCGGAATGGCTGGTTCGTTGTATTTTGCTCGCGCTGCTTTGGGGATCCATCCGGTTGATATCCCTTGGGTTAAAGGATGAGCTGCCGGAATGGTCCATCCTCGCGCTCTGGGCGCTGGTCCTGTTCCCCAACCGTCTGTTGGACAACCCCAGCCAGATTTTATTTACAATTCTTTTAACTTTGGCCATATGGCAGTGTTTGCTTCTCCATCGGTATGGCCGCGTTCGCCATTCCGTGGCGGTGTCTTTTCTATTGGGAGCCGCCTTTCTCACGCGGGATGAAGGTTTGTGGGTCTGGATTCTAACTCTGCCGTGTATGCTTCTGCTGACTGTCAATGGCCTGGCAGATTGGATCCGCCGCCGCGTCGCATCCATCGCCATCGCTCTGGCGGCATCCCTCATCCCCTTTACCGTGATGGTTCTGGCGTATGTGGGCTGGTTCTATATGGTAACCCGGACGGTGGACACGCACTTGTCGAATCGAACCTATGACGCGCTGGAAGCCGGCCAGGGGCTATCGTTCCCGGAACGATATCAGGGTGATTTGTATATATCGGGGATAGCAGACGCCCGCCGGATCTACGGGGATCGGGCGGCAAACGACAACTCCGTTATTCTCGCAGCGCTTCGCCATCCGCTCCCCATGCTCGAGCGGGTCGCGAGAAATATCATCGCCATCCCATCGTTTGCCATCCAGGCCAATGGCGGTTTCGTCGGTATTATTCTATTGATATTCATGCTAGGCGGGATTATCCAATTGGCCAGGGAAAAAGCGTGGGGAACGCTGGGGGTGTTTCTTTCCTTTTCTTTATACCTGGTGTTATATATTCCATTTTTCTGGTTAACAGATTATTTTCTTTTTCTTTTCCCCATCACCTTTTTCCTGGCGGCAAAAGGAATCCGCGCAACCATCTATGGGCAAACAGCTTGGATCTGGGCCGTATTTGTACTTATTCCGGTGATTGGCATTCCAGTCGGACTGCTTCAGGCAGGGTTTCGTATCGAGTATGCAGGATTGGCCATGTTGGCTTTCTTGCTGATCGCCGCCGCCGTGGTACGGGAGCCCAATCGCCGCCCGGTGCAATTAGCGGCACTCGGCATGGTTCTTTTCATAATGGCAAGGCCGACTTACGCGACCAACCCTACATTGGTTCCGGACCTGGATAGCGATTATGAAACACAAGCGGCAGTGTGGCTGATACAGCATTCCCGGCCCACCGATACTATTGCCGGGTGGGGAGCGACCGTTCCGTACATGGCCACGAGGCCGTTTTTATCTTTGGAAGGATATTTAAACTCACCTGACACCATGTATAGATGGCTTCGGGAAAATTCCATTGAGTATATATATCAGAACCCCGATATCCGTGGCGTGTTTCCCGATGTGTATCAAACGATATTTAACTTGGAGGCCCGGGGGTGTTTGGTAGATAAATTTTCAGATACCACCAACACCGCACGCATCTACCAGACGCAAGCAGTGTGCGGTTTAGCGCCATGAGCGACCACAGGACCGGTTTTTCCTTTTGGGGAATAGGGAAGATAATAGCCCAATAGAATGTTCAAAACGAAAAAGATTAAAAATACAACGGTAAAAAAATAATTCTCAATGCCGCATCCGATCTGAAAGAAAGATACCGGCCGCACAAAATCAAGTAGGCGAACGCTGCGTACCTTCGAAAGATCAGGATGTACGTCCTGCTCCCATCTTTACAATGATCGGACCCAAAGTTAAAAGGAACTTTTAGGGTCAACTGTTTTTTATAAGGTAGACCTTAGTAGTCCGCTTTAGTGCCCCACCCGCACTGCCTTCCCGCGCTTCGGGGTCCAAACAACATGGTAAACAATCAAAAGTATTCGATGTCCGTCGCGGTAATAGTTCAGAGCAGCTTTTTAGATGGGGTAGCGTCTATCGACAATCGCCGCAAGGGTATTTTTTGTCTGAGGCCGATCTAAAAGTCCGCCGCAAGCCATGGGGCTTTAGCCCCTGTGGATAAGGCGGGCTTCAATCGGTCAAGAATTTTCCGAAGCATAAAAATATTCATTTAGTCTACAACGTGTTTTCGGTCCCCGATCCGTACAATCCGTGATTCAATCTTCATTTATCCAAATGATAAGTTATCGGATGGATTTTAATTCTATGGAATGAAAGATCCGGGGTATGCAACCCCCATCCGGGAGAAAAACTTCCAAAGAATGGGTAAACTCTTGCGGGTCCATCCGCCGGAAGAGCCCTTCACCCAAACGCGGCGGGGCAAGCATCGGCCGGAGCGGGCGCTCCAATGGCGAGAAGAAGTCATCCCAATGAATAAGGATAACCGCCTTCGGTTTGACCTTTGCAACCACGCCCCTCCACGCTTCCGGCCGGCGGGAAGCCGTTATCACCAGAACATCCGCCGCCGGAGCGCCGACCGGAGATGCTGTGTTCCAGAGCAGGATCGACTGCCCGCCGGCGGATACCCGGTAGGAATACATGCAATCCATGCGGAAGTCGCTGAGTTTCAAAGGGGGATTCAACTGCTTGGGCAAAGGTCCGATATGAGGAATTATTCCGGCGATCCGGTTGTGTTCTCCGGAAAACACGCCCACCGAGAATGGGCCTTCCTGGAAATTGTCGCCCGGATGAATAATCCGTATTTTGCTCGAGGAAATGCCGTGCGCCAGAAGGAGGGCGCTTGCATTGGGCGAACCGTAAGCCGTTGCCCCGAATTCCCGGCACACTGTTGGAACATCCATCAAGTGATCAAAGTGCGGGTGAGTGACCAGCACGGCCCGCGCGGGGGAGAGATGGCGGAGAACCAATTCCCGATTGGGATGCGGGGTGCCGAAGAAAATATACCGAAACGGAACGCGGGAGAGATAAGGATCCACCAGCAGCCGTTCACTGCCGCATTCCAATTCCACTCCGGCGGCGCCCAGCCAACGAAAATTCATTCCGTCAGGCATGGGTTGGATTGTACTCCTCCGATTGGATGTCATTCCGCCCGCCCCGGCGGGGTGGGCCGGGGAGGCCGCTTCAGCGGCCGAGGAATCGCGGACTGCTTCCATGTATGTCATTCCGAGGTTCCCGTTAGGTGACCGAGGAATCGCGGACTTCGTTAACAAATCATGCTTACACTTTTCCACGCGATACCGATTCCTCGGCCTTCTTCGAAGGCCTCGGAATGACATACTTCATATGTCATTCCGACTCCGAGCCGAAGGCGAGAGGGAGGAATCGGTAACGCGTCGATGTAATTCCCCGACCGTTTATCACCCTTCCAATGAAAGATCTTCCCAATTTGGGTTCATACCTTCGATGAGAGCGACCTTCTTCTCCCGTCTCCAACCTTTTATTTGCTTCTCTTGCCCGATAGCCGTGCGGGCATCACCAGTAGACTCCAAGTAAACCAAACGATTGATATTGTATCGATGGGCGAAAACTGATTTTTGACCGATTCTATGCTCGTGAATCCGGCGAAGGGGGTTGTTGGTCACGCCGACATATAATCTGCGTGTCCGATTGGCGAGGATATAGACATAATATGTATGCTTCATGGACACCCCCTTGATAGAGTAGATTCCCGCGACAAATATCATTCTAATACGATCCCCTAACTAAACTCCTGTCATTCCGAGGCCGCTTGAGCGGCCGAGGAATTGCGGATTCCGTCCACAAATCGGGCTGGTATAATTGCATCGACGGGCGGATAGCTCAGTTGGTCAGAGCGCGTCTCTTACACAGATGAGGTCGCAGGTTCGAACCCTGTTCCGCCCACTGCCCGGCCGGAAATAGGCGAACGGGGGCAGACCAATCCCCCTTTCGGATTTATCCGACCGAGAGAACGGCATCCCCGACTTTCTGCAAAGGGCATTACCTCAACAACAGGAGCAATCTATGAGCGATTTCCTGGTGCGCGGCACGCTTGCCAAAGTTGATCCCGCCGTCGAGGAGCTGATCCGGCTGGAATCCGAGCGGCAATTCCGCAAATTGATACTGATCCCGTCGGAAAGCACGGCTCCGCGGGCGGTGCTTGAGGCGCTTGGCAGCCGGCTGCAAAACCTCTATGCCGAAGGCTATCCGGACGAAGAGACGCGTTGGATGACCGAAGCGGAAATCCTGGACTACCCCGCGCGTCTTGGCCACTTCCGGCGCTATTCCGACCCGCGCTACTATAAGGGGACGGATTACGCCGATGTCATCGAAGCCCTCGCGCGCCGGCGCTGCGCCGAGGCGTTTGCCACGGGCGGAATTACCGCCGATGAGATTTTCGTCAACGTCCAACCCCTCTCGGGCGCGCCGGCCAACACCGCCGTCTACGACGCGCTGGTCACACCCGGCGACACGGTGATGGGACTCAATCTGCTTCACGGCGGCCATCTCACGCATGGGGCGCCCGCCAACCGCTCCGGAAAGTGGTACAAGATCGTCGCCTACACGGTCGATCCCGTCACCGAAAAAATCGATTACGACGCGGTGGAAGCACTGGCCCGCGAACATAAACCCAAGATGATCATCGCCGGGTATACGTCTTACCCCTGGGCGGCGGATTGGAAACGATTCCGGCAGATCGCCGATTCCGTCGGCGCGTACTTGATGGCTGACGTATCCCACGTGGCCGGCATGATCGCCGCCGGCGTATCCCCCTCGCCGCTCGGATACGCGCACGTGATCACCTTCACCACGCACAAAACGCTCTGCGGCCCGCGCGGCGCCTGCACCCTCACTACCGATCCGGCTCTTTCGCGCAAGATCGACCGGGGGGTCTTTCCCGGCGAGCAGGGCGGCCCGCACGTCAACGTCTTCGCCGCGCTCGCGGTGACGTTCCAGATCGCCCGCACGGAAAAATTCAGGCTGCTGCAGCAGCAGATTGTGCGCAACGCCAGACGGCTGTCGGATTCGCTCGCGGCGCAGGACCTGCGCATCGCCTATGGCGGAACCGACACGCACCTGCTCAACGTGGACTGCAAAAGCGTCCGCGCACCGGACGGGACGCCGCTCTCGGGTGATATCGCCGCGCGCGTTCTGGACCTGGCCGGAATCGTGCTCAACCGCAACACCATCCCCGGTGACTCTTCTTCGGTCGGTAGCGCTTCCGGCATCCGGATGGGCACGCCATGGATGACGCAGCGCGGATTGCGCGAGCCGGAGATGGACGAGGTGGCCGGCGTGATCGCCCAAGTTTTGAAAGCCTGCCACCCCTTCCGCTATCACGGTCGCAAGGGAGCGCTGCTGCGGGCGCGGATTGACTTCGATGCGATGGAAGACGCGCGGATTAAGGTTCGTACGCTCGCCGAAAAAGCCGGGATCGATTTCAAGGCCGACCGGCACGGATATCCGCACTTCTACTTTCTCGACGATCCGGCGCCGAAGAAAAAATTCACGCAGATCGCAGTGTGCGGCGCGCACGCGGAATCCTTCCTGTATTGGGCGACAACCAATGACGTGTATTCCCTCACGGCAGGCAAGAGTCAACCGACCCGTCTGCCGCTTGCCGGTGGAGAAACCGAGGCCGTGCTGGAACGCACCGACGCGGGATTCACGCTGACCGTTCCGTCCGCCCGCGCGGGCATCGCGCTGGCCTGGCTGCGCGCGCTTTCCGACGGTTACGTCCGCTTCGACGACGATCTGGCGCGGAAGATGCCGGGGCCGGTGACGATCGAACTGGCCGGCGGGATTGCGGCGATGCCAAAAGCAAGCGGAGCTGCGGCGGATGCCATGCGCCCGTATTTTGTTCCGCCGTTCCAAGGGGCGGTTCCCGCGCCGCTTCCCGATTTTTCCTGGAAGGAGAGCGCGGAATCACCGTTGCAGTTCACCCCGCTCCATGAAACGCATAAAGCGCTCGGCGCGAAGATGGTGCCGTTCGCCGGCTGGGAAATGCCGGTCTGGTACAGCAGCGTGGTGGAAGAGCACCTAGCGGTGCGCAACGCCGCCGGGTTGTTCGACGTGGCGCACATGGGCGTGTGGGATGCTTCCGGAAAGGGCGCTTGCGCCTTTCTGGATGCGGTTTGCGGCAACGAAGTGGCGGCGCTCGAACCGGGACAGTCGCTTTATACGCATTTGCTCGATCCCGACGGCCAGGTGATCGACGACCTGATGATCTATCGCCGTAACCGCGAGACGTATCTTATCGTCGTCAACGCTTCCAACGACGAGAAGGACTGGGCCTGGATGAATGCGGTCCGCGAAGGGAAAGTATGCATCGATCGCGAACGTCCGGGCGCCAAAGCGCCGGGACGGGGCGTCGTGATCCTGCGCAGCCTGCGCGACCCCGCCAGCGGGGCGGACCGGCGCGTGGACATCGCCCTGCAGGGACCGGAAGCCCGCGAGATTCTGCTCGCGCTGGGCGGCGACGCGTCTACGAAAAAGAAAATCACCCGTCTGGCGCGGACCGGACTGTGTGATGCGGCGCTGGGCGGATTCGACCTGATCGTTGCGCGCACGGGCTACACGGGCGAAGCAATGGGGTACGAACTGTTCGTGCATCCCGACCGCGCGGCGGATTTATGGAAGGCGCTGACGAAGACGGGCGAGCCGCTCGGTCTCAAGCCGGCGGGTCTGGGTGCGCGCGACAGCCTGCGCACCGAAGCCGGGCTGCCGCTGTACGGGCACGAGATGGCGGGGCCGCTCGGCTTAAGCGTGGGCCAGGCCGGATTCGAATCCTACGTCAAGCCGCACAAGCCGTGGTTTGTCGGCCGAAAGGCGTTTCTCGAGCAGGAACGGACGCGCAAGGGTGAAGTGGTCCGCTTCAGCTTCAACCGCAAGGGTGTGCGCATGGCCCACTCTGGCGATCCGGTTTCCGATGAACACGGCAACCCGATCGGCAACGTCACGTCCTGCGCGATCGATGGCGAACGTCTCCTGCTCGGCCAGGCATATGTGGACCACGCATTTGCCGCCGAAGGGAAGACGATCGTTGTGCGCATGCCCGCGCCGGAGAGTGGCGGGGAAGGCGCGCAAGAGAACGCAACCGTGCTCAGCCGGTTTCCAAAGAAGAAAGCGTAATCGCGAAACCTTCGCAAACCAGGATTTTCTTCTTTAGGTATAAAAAAAACGACTCACATGCAACGGTCGATTTTTTTCATACCTATTCCAGGTTTATTAAGGGTTTTTTATTATAAAAAATAAGCCGGATCTTTTTCGGTGAAATCCATGATCATTTCCGTGCCCTCCGTATTCTCTTTTATTCCGGTCCAAAAGCATTCTGACGATCTAAAATTGATATATACTTTATCCAGTGATGCCCTCACACGCACTCTCTGAAATCGTCATTCAGGTATCCAATCTCACCTTCCGTTACCGTGACCGGCCGGAGCCGGCCATCCGCGACGTCGCTTTCTCCCTGCGCCGAGGGGAGATGTTGCTGCTCTCGGGAACCAGCGGCTGCGGCAAAACCACTCTGGCCCGGTGCATCAACGGGTTGATCCCCCGGTCATACCGGGGCGAGATGGAGGGTTCCATCATCCTGCAAGGCAAAGACTCCGGCGCGATGAATCTTGGGCAGATCTCGCAAATTGTCGGAACCGTAATGCAGGATCCCGAACGGCAGATCGTGGCTTCGCACGTGATGCAGGAGGTTGCCTTCGGTCTGGAGAATCTGGCCCTTCCACGGGAGAATGTTTATACACGGGTGATGGACACGCTGGATTATCTCGGCATCCGCCATCTGGCCGAACGCGAAACGTTTTCCCTCTCCGGCGGGGAAAAGCAAAAAGTGGCCCTTGCCGGCGCGCTCGCCATGCAACCTTCGATCCTCCTTCTGGACGAACCGCTCGCTTCGCTCGATCCGGCATCCGCGGTGGAGGCTTTGGCGCTTTTCCGGCGTTTGGCCGACGAGGGAATAACGCTTCTGGTGATCGAACACCGTGTGGAGAACGTGCTCTCCGTCCATCCTGACCGGGCGATCTATATGGAAGACGGCCAGATCCAATACGCCGGATCCGCCGAAGGGTTGATCGATGCGGTCGATTATCGCCAGGTGAAGCTTCCCGCGCCGGCGGTTATGAGAAGGGCGCGCGGCGAACCCCTCCCGGATCGCCCGGCGCCTGCGGCGCGCCAGCCGGGCGAATCCCTGGTCGCGTTTGAAAAAGTCTCGTTTGCTTACGACGACGGACCGCTGGTGCTCCGCGATGTGTCGCTTCAAATTCACAGCGGTGAAATCATCGCGGTGCTGGGTCCGAACGGCGCGGGAAAAACGACGTTGATGAAACACACGATCGGATTGCTGAAACCCACGCAGGGAAGAGTCCTGGTGGGCGGGCAGGATACGCGGCGCCTCACCGTCGCCCAGGCGGCCCACACGCTGGGGTACGTTTTTCAAAGTCCGACTCACATGCTGTTCGCCCCCGCCGTTCGGGAGGAGCTCGCTTTCGGGCCGCGCAATCTCTCTAAAACGGAGACCGAGATTTCCGGCAACGTCCTCCACGCCGCGCAGGCGCTCAACCTCGGGGGGCTGGAAGATTATCCGCCGTTGGCCCTGTCCTTCGGCCAACAAAAGCGGGTCAGCATCGCCTCGGTGCTGGCGATGGGCACGCGGATTCTGATCATGGACGAACCGACCGCCGGCCAGGATTATTTCAACTACATGGCGTTCATGGATTCGATCCTGGCGATGGCCGATTTCGAAACGATCCTGTTTATAACCCACGACCTGGATTTGGCCGTGGTGTACGCCAACCGGGTTATCCTGGTCGGGAACGAGGGCGTGGCGGCCGACGGCGCGCCGTTCGACGTCTTGCGCGATACGGCGCTGCTGGAAGCGTGCCGGATCGTGCCCACGTCGCTTCTGAAGATCAACCTGGAATACTATCCCTCGACGAAGGGTTTTTTCCGCGCGGAAGATTTGGCTCAAAAAACGAAGGAGGTGATGTAAAGGGATAACCCTATTCCACCGGTCGAGTGGGACTGAGATCAATGAGTCCCGCTCTGGGCCGGTTTACTGCGTAGCGAGATGGCGGTCTCGATACGCAAAAACGCTACTCGGCCGCCTTTAGCGTATCAGGAGAGGTCGAATCATGGCAAAGAAACTTCTTCCTCTTGTGATCGGTCTTATCCTTGCCGCCGCCTTCCTGGCGCTGGCTTATATCTTAATTCCTTTGACCCAGAAGCAGGATCTGCTCAGCGGGATCAGCGCGTCGGACGTACCGAAACGGTTCCTGATCGTCGCCATCGGCGCCGTGCTGGTTCTGGGCATCTACTACTTCAGCCGCCAGAACGCAGCCTGGACGGTGGGCACGCGCGAAGTAGTGTATATGGGCATCGGCGCCGCGTTGTACGGCGTGTTGTCCTGGCTGTTCAACAGCACGGTTTTCGCCGTCCCGTCGGTGAGCCAGGTTGCGCTGCGGCCGGGTATCGCCATCCCGATCCTTTTCGGCTACCTGTTCGGGCCGGTCGTCGGGTTTTTCACCGGCTTGGTGGGAAACACCATCGGCGACCTGCTCTCCGGCTGGGTCTCTCCGCAGTGGTCGTTCGGCAACGGGTTGATCGGATTGATCGCCGGGATGGTGATGCTCTTCGGCGATAAGAAACGCGGCCTGAATTGGCTGTTGATCCTCACCGCGATCGGCGCGTTACTGGCCACCATGATCTGGCTGCTGAACCGGACCGAAGTGAATCAGATGGCCGCCCCGTTCGATCAGCCGCTGACCATCGCAGCCGGCGTGTCCGCGCTCGTCGGGTTGGTGATCGTCGCCGCAATCCGCTTCTTATGGGAAAAGGAGATCGACATCGCCGCCTCCGTCGCATGGGGATCGCTTGGCATCATCCTGGGCATCGGGTTTGCCGCGATCTCCGATATCTATGTGAACGGATACAACGTAGTGACCGCTGTGGTCGGCGAATTTTTGCCGGCGGCCGGCCCTAATCTCATCCAGGCCGCCATTCTGGTCCCCCTGCTCCTTATCGCCTATCGGGCGGTGCAAAAACAAACGGGGAGATAAGATTCCGAAATTTTCACAGCCTGCCGGTGCACGCACCGGCAGGCTGCCTCCCGAAGGACACTGATGCTGGTTACCTGGCGCTACCGTGATCTCGATACCCTGATCCATCGCCTGGATCCCCGGACCAAGGTGATTTCCTTCGCCTGCTTCGTCCTGGCGGCTCTGTCGCTTTGGGATATGCGGTTTCTTTTCGCGCTGCTCGCTTTCGGCGTGTTCCAGATATTTCTCGCGCGGATTGCCTGGCGCGACATCCGCCGGGTGTGGCTGTTCATCTTCGTGATGGCCTTCCTGTTCAGCCTGATCACTTTCCTTACCGGACGCGGCGGATTCG
>JBEKLP010000076.1:0-11617 GCA_050010135.1 Anaerolineales bacterium | reverse complement strand
GCGATTGATCCAACTGGCCCATCTTGCGCGAGATCCTTCCCAGGAGGATCCAGTGAGCCATGTTGCGCGGAGCAAGGTCGGCGGATTTCTGGCCGGCGCGCAGAGCGTCTCCCATCCGGCCGCTTTCCATCAGCGCTTCGGCCAGCAAATGGTGGGCTTCGTCGTTTTCCGGATGCGCTTCCAGAAGCGCCTGCATCGCGGCAGCGGAACGCGCCGCCGAGCCGGTGGCCGTCCAAAGCCGGGCCAGGCGCAGTGCGGGCAGGACCGGATCGTCCATTTCCGTCGCGGCGTGATCCAGATGGCGGATGGCTTCGTCCAACCGGCCTTCGGCTTCATCCACCTCGGCTAGGATCAGACGCGCTTCCGGCGGATGGCCTTCACCGTTCAAAACGCTCTTGGCCAGCATTCGGGCTTCGTCGCGCCGGCCCAAGGCAATGGCCGCACGCGCCTTGCCCAGCAACCAGGGGAAAGGCACCTTGGCGTCGGCCTTTTCGATCGCGAGCTGAAAGGCTTCGTACGCTTCGCCGGATTTATTGGATTCGATCGCCGACTTCCCGATCTCGGCGAACAGCCCGGCGGTTGGGGTAGCCACGAACGACGCCGCCTTGCGGAAATGTGCCAGCGCGTTCTGCGGATCGCCGTCCCGCGCCAACGCGCGGGCCAGCCGGATGTGATACTCGCCGTTTTGCGGATCGAGTTCGACGGCGCGCTGCAGGCAGGGCAGGGCGGCCGGACGGTTGCCGGCATCTTCGTTCCATGTTCCGAGCGCATATTGCCAGGCGGCAACGTCCGGCGAAAGTTGAAGCGCATTGCGCAATTCGGCGATCGCTTCTTCGCGGCGGTCCATCTGCGAGAGGAGTTTTGCCGCCCAGGAATGCGGGAGAGCACTGCGCGGGTCGGACCGGCTCGCTTGGCGGAAGGACGCGAGCGCCGATTCGTTCCGCCCGGTTTTCCATTCGCAAATTCCAAGCAATGTGCGCGCCTCTTCCATATCCGGGTCCAGGCTGATCGCGGACTCTGCGGCTTTCCTCGCTTTCAGCGGGTCGTCCGCGCGCAGCCAGGCTTGGGCGATCGCCAGGGCAACCTCCGGGGAAGGATTTTCCTGATTGAGCGCCTCGAGCGATTCGATCGATTTCGAATCGGGACGCGTGAAAGCGAGCGCGGCGCGTTCGAATAGGGGTTGGACCGTCTCCTCGGATGTTCCGAGCGCAGCGGCCCGGGCAAGCGCCGAGCGTACGGACTCTGCGTCTGCGATTGGCATCGATGGAGAGGGTTCTGGTTCCGCATCCGCCAGTTGCCGGCGATAGGACGACTCTGCCTTTAAGATTTCGGCTTTGGCCAGCGCGGTATGCGCTTCCGGATCGTCCGGCGCGCACCGGCAGAGGGATTCCAGACAGCGGATCGCGGTCGGGTAATCCTTGAGGAGGAGCGCCGCCTGCCCCGTCAGAGCGAGCGACTCCTGGGAGTCGGCGCAAAGATCGGCGGCTTTTCGCAACGCGGCATCCGCCGAAGAGGTCTGATCCTGCGGCGAGCCGTCCGCGACGCCCGAAATGAGCGCCCGGGCCAGCAACGCCCATCCGCGCGCGTCGGAAGGATGCGCGATCGTGATTTGATCGCAGACGGCGGCGGCTTTCTTGAAGTCGCCTTTTTGCAGGGCGATGCGGGCTTTGAGCACCTGTCCGTCGGCGGAGGAATTCGTACCGGCACCGGTTTCCTTCCACGCCTCGGCTTTTTCCAGATCGCCCGCGCGGAAAGCCGCTTGCGCCGCTTCGAGGCCGAGTTCGGAATCGGCGGGGGCAAGCTTCAAGGCCTGCTCGTAATAGGGGAGTGAATCCCGCGTCAGACCGATGGCGTCAAGGCTGGAGGCCAGACGTCGCAAAAGCACGGTCTTTTGCGGTTCGATTTGAACAGCTTTGCGGAGGAAAGCAATCGCGGCGGATTTCCGGCCGTCGGCCCACAATGCATCGGCGGCGTTGGTCAGATGATCGGAATTGCCGCGCTCCAGATCGCTCGCGCGCCGGAAAATCCCGAACGCCTGCGCATTCCTCCCGGAGCTGCGCAGTGTTTGGCCCAATTCCACAAGCAGCGGGAGGAACGAGGGATTGTGTTCCAGCGCTTTTTCAAACACCGATGCCGCTTCGGCGAATTCTTTCAGCGAGGAGAGCAATCGGCCGGCGCGCAGCGAAATGTCGGCGTTATACGGTCCGGCAAGCTGGAGGCAGCGCGCGAGTTCCGTCCGCGCCCGATTTCCGTCGCCGGATTGCAGGTGGATTTCAGCCAGCCGGATGGCCGGCTCGGGGTTCGAAGGATCCAATTCCGAAGCTTGGCGCAACGCGGAGACGGCTTCCTCGACTCGATGGAGAGCGATCAGCGAACCCGCCATGCCTGAAATCGCCGGAAGGTTGTCCGGTGAATCGGCGAGAATTTTGTTGTAGATCTCGAGCGCATCCTCGTGCAGACCGGAAGCGGCGAGGGATTCGGCCAGCCGCCTTCGAAGCCCGGCATCGGCCGGCGCGAGTTGCAGCGCGGATTGCAGGTTTTGAACCGCCGTGGGGAAGTCGCCGGAGCGCACCAGCGCCTCAGCCAACCCTTTGTGCGCGTCCACTTTTTGTTCGAGGGTCAACCCATCGATCGATTGCAGGAGCGATCCGAAAAGGGTGATCGCTTCCGGAAGGTGACCGGTGTAGATCTGCGCCCATCCCAGCAGCGATTGCAAAAACTCATCATGGGCCGTACAGGATATCGCCGCAGCCTGTTGCAGCGCCGAGAGCGCCGCAGTCGGGATCGAAGGATCCGCATCGGGATCATCGCGGGCCATGTCGATCAGGAGAGATCCCAGATCGATGAGCAGGGCCGGCGATTGCGGATCGGCGGCGATCGCGTGTTCGAGCGCCGAACGCGCCTCCGCAAACCGTCCGGCAGATTTCAGCAGGGAGGAAAGGGTTTTGACGGCCGGAAGAAGAGCGGGAGAAATCGCGAGCGCCTTGTGGAGATATTGCTCCGCTTCCGCGGTCTGTCCCAACCCCGAGCAGGTTTCCGCCAGCGCCGTCAGGATGCCGGTATCTTCCAGCCGCGAAGACAACGCGCGCTCGAGCGCGGAATGAGCTTCACGAATGCGGCCCTCGCCGATCAGCATCCGGCCCAACCCAAACAGCAACTCGGAGGGATCGGACGCGGATTCCGCGCCGGCCCTCAGCGTCGTCTGCGCTGCTTCGCGGTTGCCCTTGGACGCGTGCAATTCGGCCAGCGCCTTCCAGGGCGCGACCGAGGCGGGGGAGAGGCGGGTGGCTTTCTGGAGTGATGTGAATGCGGCTTCCTCCCTGCCTTCCGCCAGATCGATCAAACCGAGCACGGCGCAGGCTTCACCGCAATCCGGCTGCAACGCCAATGCTTTTTCGACGGCCTGGCGGGATTGCGCGCGGTCGCCGGCGGCGAGACTCGTCTGGGCCAGGGACAGGAACAACGCGGGATCATCGACAATGCGGTCGGTGAGAAGCCCGTAATATTCCGCGGCTTCCTTCGAACGGTTTGCACGCTCGGCCGATTGAGCCAGCAGCCGGAGCGCACTGGTATCGTTCGGATCGAGGTGCCACGCGGAGGACGCAGATTCCTCGGCGCCGCGCCAATCACCGGTCTGAGCCTGGAGGGTTGCCAAACGGGAAAATGCCTCCGGATGATGCGGCCACTCCCGGGTTACCATCGCGAGCATCTGGGCCGCCCCACGCGGGTCGTCGCAATCGGCGAGGATCCCGGCGATTTGAACCTGCAAGCGCGGATCGGAAACAGCGGCCGCTTTCATCGAAGCCTGGCGCGCCAGTTCGAGCGCTTTTTCTTTTGCACTGGCCTTTACCTGGATCCGCGCTAAGAGCAGCAAATCCTCCGGATCTTCCGCGGTGGAGGGCAGCGCGGCCAGCGCTTCCTCGTTGCGTCCAAGGCCGGAGAGGGAACGCGCGATCCCGGCCCGGATCCCGGCGGCGCCGGGGGAAAATGTGCCGGCTTCCTGCCAGAAGGAGAGCGCGGTGGTGAAATTCTTTTCGGCTTCGGCGGAGCGCGCCGATTCGGTCAGGGTATCCAGAAGCAGGCTGCGGGCTTCCTTCCGGGCGGCGTCGGCTTCGGGAAGCGCCGAGGAGGGTTCGCCGGCCAGGCGCAGCATCCGCGCGCGGAGGATTCGCTTTTGCGGGCTTCGGGCGGATTCGGCGGCGTTGGAAAACTGGGCCGGAACAGCCGCCAGGATGTGCTGGGCAATCGCACTCTCTCCCATCGCCGCGGCGCTTTCGCACAGCGCGGAGGCGGAAGGTAGATCGAGCGCGGGAAGCAACGATTCGCATATCTCGCCCGCGCGGTCGGGCGATTCGTTGTCCAGCAGCGTGTGCAGCATCGTCCCGGCGGAAGCGGGCAGCGATTCCGCCAGACGGTCAATGACCTTGCGGGAATCGGGACCAATCGAATAGAGGCAACTCCAAACCAGGGATGGAGAATTCGTCGCCGCAACCGAGGCCGAGTCCAGCTCGAATTGTTTTGCGAGAGCGAGCGCAGCCAGGGCGGCCTTTTCCAGGGAGGGTTCCACCGCGGGGTCGAGCGATTTGAGCGCCGCTTCACCGCGTGCCAGACTTTCGTCGGAAACCTTCAATGCAAAAGCGACTCCCTTGGAAAAGCGAGAGCGCAAAAAATCGGTTTCCGCGGCGAGCAACAAACCCATCAGGCCGGGACGCCAGCGGTCGTAGTCGTTGACGGCGAACGAGACGGCTTTCTTTAGAAAGACTTCGTCGTGCAAAGCCGACCAGAGAGTCGGCACCCGGCGGATGCGACGAACGACGCTGGTGCGGACGTCGGCGGGAATTGCTGCTTCAAGCGTTTGAAAAACCTGGGTGTCGGAAAACATCTGGGCCTCCCGGCGGAAAACGGAGCGGCGGACGGCTAGATCAGACCGTTCGTGATCCAATAGGCTGCGGCCATCATCAGCACGCCCACCAGGATCAGGAAGGCGCCCGTTCCGGCGGCGGTTTTCATTAAGTCATTGATCGTGGAAAGGAGATCCGTGGTGGTGCTGGCGATCGAGGCCATATCATGGCTGATGGCCCGCTTGCTCAGCTCGGTGGAAGTGGCCGCCAAGGTCCGCATTTCCCCGGAGAAGCTCCGGCCGATCAGGATGATGATTCCGGCCAACAGGCAAAGCAAGCCGGATCCCAGAAGAACAAGGATGATGCCGACCTGCAAATCGGGTTGAGTGAAATATTGAGCGATCATCTGCGCCTCCTAAAAAGAAAAGATTCTGGAAGGAATATGTGCATATTGCGTGCCAGAAGGGAAAGGTGAAGAGCGGAGAGTTGAAAAAAGGATGAAGAGAAAAGCGCTGAATGTTGTGCTAATTCTGTTGTTCGAACTTTCGATGGAAACCCGGTTAGTTATCTATTGGGAATTCTTCTTACTTCGAGAAAAGATACTTGCCGGCGCTGTTGCTCTGGCCTCCCGCTCGGCCTTTTCCTGCAGGTAGTCGGTGTAATTCCCTTCGTAATCCGTAATCCGGCCGTCCTGCAGTTCGAGTATCCGGTCTGTAACGTTATCCAGAAAGTAGCGGTCGTGGGAGACGACGAGCAAGGTGCCCTCGAAATCCTCGAGCGCCTCCTCGAGTTGCTCGGCGGACGCGATATCCAGATGGTTGGTGGGCTCGTCCAATAGCAGGAAGTTGGCGCCTTGCAGCATCAGCCGGGCCATTTGCACCCGCGCCTTCTCGCCGCCGGAAAGATCACGCACCTTTTTTCCGGCATCGTCCGCCGTGAAGAGGAACCGCCCGAGCAACCCGTACAGTTCGCGGTTGGTAAGCGCCGCGTGCCGGGTAACTTCGTCGGCCAAAGTATTGTCGAGCTGAAGGGTCTGATGCTCCTGATCATAATACCCAAGCGTATTCGAGGGCCCGCGCACGATTTCGCCGGCCGTCAGGGTTTCCTCGCCGAGGATGCAGCGCAGCAGCACGGTCTTCCCCGAGCCGTTCGGGCCGATGATCCCAACCCGTTGTCTGTTCCATACGGTGAAGTCGACGTCCCGCAGGACCGTATGGCTATCGAAGGTTTTTTGCACGTGCCGGACCTCGAGGGTTTTATTCGACCCGCGCCTGGCGGCGGCCAGGGTCAAACCGATGGCTTTGCGCTCGAAGATGGGTTTATCGACCCGGTCGATCTTTTCCAGACGCTTTTGCATCGATCGGCCGCGGCGTACCAGCTTCTCGTTCTGGCCGGCGCCCCATCCCAGCAGACGGCGGATGGCAAATTCCATCCGGCGGATTTCCCGCTGCTGGATTTTATATTGGCGCTCCTGGGAAAGGAGCTTCTGCCGCTTCTCAAACGCGTACTCGGAATAATTACCCTTATAGAAGACGAGCCGACCGCCGTCGAGTTCGACGATTTCTTCCGCGACGATGTCCAGTAAATAGCGGTCGTGCGAGACGATGACCACCGCGCCGGGATAGTCGGAGATCAATTCTTCCAGGAATTGTTTTCCTTGCAGATCAAGGTGGTTGTCCGGTTCGTCCAGGAGGAGGAGGTTCGGCTGCTCCAGGAGCAGCTTGGCCAGCCCGACCAGTTTTTTCTGGCCGCCGGAAAGTGCCCGGAGGGGTAGTGAAAAATCCGCTTCGGCAAATCCCAACCCGCGCAGCGTGGAGCGCATGCGGCCTTCGAAATTCAAACCGCCTTTTGCCTGGAATTCCGCGAGTAGAAATTCCTGTCGGGTGGTAAGGCGCCCCAGCTTGTCGGAATTGCCGTATACCGCCGGTTCTCCCATTTGCACGGCGATCCGGTCGATCTCGGATTCCAGCGCCGCCAGCGTCGGCGAGGCGGTGCGGGCTTCCTCCAAGAGCGATCGATCCAGGTCGAAGCGTACTTCCTGGGGAAGGAATCCCACGCGGATGCCGCGGGCGATATGGATCGCGCCGGAGTCGGGATCCAACTCGCGGTAGAGCATACGCAGCAATGTGGATTTCCCGGCGGCGTTGGGGCCGATCAGGCCGATGCGCGCGTCGTGATAAATCTCCCAGTTGATATTCTCAACGATGTTTTGCGCGCCGTAGTGGTGCGTAACCTTGTCCAGGCGCGCGATGGTTCCGATCATGTTGGAAAAACTCCCGTCCTCAATTTAGCGGCGGGAATGTATCACGGGGCGGGGAAACAGGGAAGGGACGGCCAGTGGGGGCAAGATCAAGATCTTTTAACGCAAAGACGCAGAGGCGCAAAGAAGACCCATATAAAGTATTTCTTTGCGTCTTTGCGCCCCCCGGCCCGACCACCGAGGGCGGGCTTTGCGTTAAGATTTGTTTTTAATCCGTATCAGGATTCCATTTTATTAATATCGTTCTTCTCCAACAGGTACGGCAATTCGGCCATCATCTCGTCGCGCAATTTTCGAAAGGCCGCGATTTTTTCTTCCTCCGTTCCGGTCACCAGGCTGGGATCCTCGTAGGAATGGTGAATTGACCGCCCCGGCCCGAACCACACGGGGCAGTCTTCGGCGTCCGAACTGCAGACCGTTACGACCAGGTCGAAGGGGATGTCCTTCACTGCGTCCATCCCCTTGGAATTTCCCTTGTGGCGGATGCCGGCTTCCTCCAGAACTTTGGCCACCATCGGGTGGACGAAACCTTTCGGGCGGCTGCCCGCGCTGAAGGCGATCCACCGGTTGGAATGCCGCGCGTTGATGATGGCTTCGGCCATCTGGGAACGGCAGGAATTGCCGCTGCAAAGAAATAGCACCCGACGTTTGGAATTAAGCATATGGTCCTTCCTTCAATCGCCGCCGGATGCCGAGAATTCGGTCATCTCGCCGGTGGCGAGGAATATGGTCCGTTCGCAAATGTTGGTTACCCGGTCGGCAAAGCGTTCCAGGTTGTGCGACACCCACAGCAGATGGGTGGTCTGGTCGACCGACTGTGGATCGGCGATCATCCGTTCCACCAGTTCGCCGTAGATGAGGTTGAAGAGTCGGTCCACCTCGTCGTCTTCAGCCGGGATGGTTCGCGCCGCTTTCACGTCGCCGGCGACAAACGCGCTCAGCGCGCGATGCAGCATGGCGTTCGCCTTGACGGCCATGGCGTCGAAGTGGTCCAGCAGCGCAGGCGGGAGGGGCGAAGGCTCGAGCAGGCTGGTGATGTGGGCGATGCCTTTGGCATAATCCCCCATTCGTTCGAGTTCGGTGATCACCTCCAGGATCGCGGCGAGCAGCCGGAGATCGTGGGCCATGGGCTGCTGGGTGGCCATCAGAGTCAGGCAATCCTCTTCGATGGCGAATCGCCGCTGGTTGATGAAACCGTCCCGGTTTTCGACCTTTTGCGCCGAAACAACATCCAGCCGGCGCAAGGCCTTTACCGCGTCAACGGACGACTGCTCGACCATGCTTCCCAGGTTGAGCACTTCGTCCTGCAGATGGTGCAATCGCTGCTCCAGAATCTCGCGTGTCATGGGATTCCTTTCTTCGCGCCGGGTTATCCGAACCGTCCAGTGACGTAATCTTCGGTCTGTTTTTTCTCGGGACGCGTAAAGATTCGGTTGGTCGTCCCGAATTCCACCAGGCGTCCGGCTCTCTGATCGTCGATCATCAAAAAGGCGGTGTAATCCGAAACCCGCGCGGCCTGCTGCATGTTGTGGGTGACAATCACAATCGTATATTCTTCCTTAAGATGCTGCATTAAATCCTCGATTTTAAGCGTGGCGATCGGATCCAGCGCCGAGGCGGGTTCGTCCATTAGGATCACGGCGGGTTCCACCGCCAGCGCCCGGGCGATGCACAGCCGCTGCTGCTGCCCGCCCGACAGCGCCATCCCCGACTGGTTCAGTTTATCCTTAACCTCGTCCCACAAAGCCGCGCGCTGCAGGCTGTGCTCGACGATCTCGTCCAGCTCGGTCCGCCGGTGGATCCCGTACAATCGCGGACCGTAGGCGACGTTGTCGTAAATGCTTTTGGGAAACGGATTGGGCCGCTGAAACACCATTCCCACCCGTTGGCGAATCTGCACAACGTCGATCCCTGGGGCGAGGATATTCTCGCCGTCCAGCAGGATCTCCCCTTCGGCGTGCGAGCCCGGGGTCAAGTCGGTCATACGGTTGATGCCCCGCAGCAGTGTTGATTTGCCGCATCCCGACGGTCCGATGATCGCCGTCACCTGATGGGCCGGAATAGAGATGTTGATCCCGGCGATGGCGCGGAATTTTCCATAGAAGACAGAGAGGTTGCGGATGTCGATTTTAACCGGCCGAACCGCCTCGGTTGATTCGATTTCCGCCGAACCTTCGCCTGATCGGATCGATACCGGTGGAAGCGCGAACGGTTGGGAAAGTGTGTTGGTGATAGCCATGATTTTTATCCTTGCATCCGCCGGGCGCGGATGACGATCCATAATCGGGCTGCGACGTTAATCGAAAGCACGAACACCATCAACACCAAAGCGGCGGCCCAGGCTTGGTGGATCCTTTCAGGATACGGCTGTTGGGCGTATTTCCACAGCGTAAGCGGCAGCGAATCCACCGGCTGACTGAGAATTCCGCTTAGGATTTTGAATGGATTTTGACCCGAAGCCAGGCCCGAGCGGACCTGTGTAAAGAATTCGAAGTTATCGTTGCCCAGGGCGGTGAAGAGGAGCGGGGCTGTCTCGCCGGAAGCGCGGGCCAGCCCGAGAAGGAAGCCTGTGATCAATCCATTGGCGGCGGCCGGAAGCACTACACCCAGCGAGGTTTTCCATTCCGGCGCGCCGAGCGCAAGGGAGGCTTCGCGTAATGCGGGCGGGACAAGCTTCAACATTTCCTCGGTGGTGCGGATGATCGTGGGAAGCATCAGAATTGCGAGCGCTATCCCTCCCGCCAAGGCCGAGAAATGCCCCTGGGCCTTCACGACGAGCGCGTAAAGGAACAAGCCGATAACAATAGAGGGAACTCCGGAGAGGACATCCGTGCTGAAGCGTACGGCGATTCCAAGCGGCGTGTTCGGATAATAAGCCACGTAGAAAGCCGCCAGTACGCCCGGTGGGATCGCAAAAACGCTGGCGAGAATGACGAGGAGAACCGTCCCTTCGATGGCGTTCAACACACCACCGCCCGCAATTCCTGGAGGCCGGGGGAGCTGGGTAAAGAACGATCCATCGATATATTTCCCCCCCTGGAGGACGACGTAGCCGATGATCCAAAAAAGGGGAACCAGGGCCAGAGCGGTGGATAATCCAGTCAAGACAAGCATTGCGGCGTTCGACGTTTTGCGTCGGGTGTATCCGCGCCGGGCTCGGATGTGATGCTGGGAAGCGCCTTCGGGTATCATCCGCGTGTCTCCTGCGGCGCGCGCCGGGCTACGCGCCAAACGAGGAAGCGGGCCGCCAGGTTGAGGGCCAGGGTGATGACGAAAAGCAGGAAGCCGATTTCAATCAATGCTTGGCTGTGGAGCGGGCTTACGGCTTCGGCGAATTCGTTGGCGATGATGCTCGACATGGTATAGCCCGGACGGAGGAGGGAAAGCGTGTTTCCGGCGCTGTTGCCGATCACCATCGTCACCGCCATGGTCTCACCGAGCGCGCGCCCCAATCCGAGAATCACGGCGCCAAGGATCCCGGAGAGACCGAAGGGGACGAGCACCTGCGCAATCGTTTCCCATTCGGTCGCCCCAAGTGCCAGCGCGGCCTCCCGCTGCGAACGCGGGATGGCGAGAAACACGTCACGGGTGACCGCCGAAATCGTCGGTACGATCATGATCGTCAGGATCAGCGATGCCGCCAGACCACTTGCGCCGCTGGCAGGGATCGGACCCGCGAAAAACAGTCCGAGCAGGGGCAGGGAACCCAGCGTGCGCCCCAACGCCACGCCGATCGGCTCCACCACTTGGGGGAGGAACACGAAGATTCCCCACAACCCGTATACTACGCTGGGAATGGCGGCGAGAAGCTCGAGCATCCACCCCAGCGGTAGTCTCAGCCATGAAGGACAGAGTTCGGAAAGAAAGATGCCAATGCCCAAGCTGATCGGCAGCGCCAGAAGAATGGCGCCGGCAGATGTGATCAGCGTTCCATAAATAAAAGGCCAAGCTTGGAATTTATCCAGCACGGGATTCCAGGAAGTGTTGATTGTGGGGAGGAAAAAGGCCAAGCCGAATTTGGACCGCGCATCGGCTGATCCTTGCCAGAGCGTCCAACCGATACCGAGGATAAGCAACAGAACCGTTGATCCCATGCCAACCGTCAGAAGTTGCCAGATGCGGTCGCCATGGTGAAGAGCCATTCCTGCGCGCTTGCGGAGCCTTCTGACAACCGATAATGGAATATTGGATTTATCTACCATTCTTCCTCGATGAGACTCTGGAGAGCCCCGCGGTTTTCGAGGCTCTCCAGTTGATTATTCTGATTCGATCCATCAGGATCAGTGTAGAACCGGATTTCCTTTGCAGGTTACCGCACCGAGTTTGGCCAGAACCGAATCGCGCACGGCTGCTGGCAGTACGGAGTACCCCAGCGTCGAAGCTTGCTGACCCGCGGCTGGATCGGTCAACGCCCAGCGGATGAACTCCACGATCTTTTGCGCCTTGACGCAGTCGGTCATGCTCTGGGTGTGCAGGACGAGGTAGGTATAGCCAGAGATCGGCCAGGACCCCGCAC
>JBEKLP010000075.1:0-11826 GCA_050010135.1 Anaerolineales bacterium | reverse complement strand
CCGGCGCGCTGATCGTCGTCTCGGCCGACGACCCGGGAATGTCCTCCAGCCAGAACGAGCAGGACAACCGGCGCTATGCCCTGGCCGCCGGCGTGCCGATGCTCGAACCCGCCGACGCCCAGGAAGCTTACGATTTCTTCTTCTCGGCGGTCGAGATTTCCGAGCGCTGGAAAATTCCGGTGCTGTTCCGGATGACCACGCGCGTGTGCCATTCCAAAAGCATTCTCCGGCGCTCGCCGCATAAACTCCCGCCTGTCAAACTCGGCTTCGAGCACGATCGCAGGGCGCGCGTGATGGTTCCCGGCAACGCCCGTCCGGCGCACCGCCGCCTGCGCGCAAAGCTGGCCGAGATCGCGGAATGGAATGAGACCTCGCCGCTCAACACCGTGATCGAAGGCGCAAAAGAAATCGGAATTGTTACTTCGGGCGTGAGTTTCCTGCACGTCCGCGAAGCGGCGCCCATTGCCGGCGTCCTTAAACTCGGAATGACCTATCCCCTGCCGATCGGGAAGATCCGCGCCTTTGCGCAGTCAGTTGAGCGGCTCGTCGCCATCGAGGAAGGCGATCCATACCTGGTGGAGAGCCTCCGCACCGCCGGGATCCCGGTGGAAGGCAAACCCGAAATGTACCGCTTCGACGAACTGACCGTGGGGCGCGTGCGCCGGATCCTGGCCCACGACGTGTCGCCCGAGCCGGCCCCGCTGCCGGGCAAACCGCCGGCGCTGTGCGTTGGCTGCCCGCATCGCCGCACGTTCGAAGTTCTCAATAAATTGGATTTGATCGTTTCGGGCGACATCGGCTGCTATTCCCTCGGCGTGCTGCCGCCGTTCAACGCGATGGACAGCTGCGTGTGCATGGGAGCCAGTATTGGCGTGGGACTCGGGTTGCGCCACGTACTGCCCGAGGAGCAGGCCCGGCGCGTGGTGAGCGTGATCGGGGACAGCACTTTCGTGCACAGCGGTCTGACCGGCCTGGCGGAGATGGTATACAATCCGCCCGAAACCGGGCACGTGGTCATTATCCTCGACAACGGCACCACCGCTATGACTGGCCTGCAGGATCACCCCGGTACGGGCTATACGCTGGGCGACGCGCCGACGAACCGCATGAATTTCGAAGCCGTCGGGGCCGCGATGGGAATTTCCAGCGTGCACACCCTCGGGCAGAAAACAACGACCGAGGATTTGGAAAATCTGCTGCGCTCGTCGCTTGCCTCGAATGATCTCACGCTGATCGTGGTCCGCAACCCCTGTTTGCTTGCAGCGAAAAAAATCAACGCGCGGTCAAAGGCGGCCCAGCCGGTGCGTGCCGAGGCCCAAGGATGATGCCATCATGGAAAAAACGACCAGCGTAAAATTTACGGGATTGGGAGGACAGGGCGTGATCCGCGCCTCCGACATCTTGGCCGAGGCCGCCTTCCGTGCCGGGAAGGACGTGAAGAAGAGCGAACTGCACGGGATGAGCCAGCGCGGCGGGTCGGTCTCGAGCGACGTGCGCTTCGGCGCGCAGGTCTGGAGCCCGATGATCCCCGACGGCGAAGCCGACTACCTGGTGGTGATTTCCCCCGACCAGGTGGACAACAACCTGCCCGCGCTGAAAAAAGGCGGCGTGCTGCTGCGGCCGGAGATGATCGACGAGAATGCGCTGCCCAACAAGAAGAGCCTGAATGTGGCGCTCTTGGGCGCGCTCAGCAAACTGCTCCCATTGCCGGAGGGGATCTGGCTCGATGCGCTGCGCGAGGCCTTCGCGCCGGAGTTCTTCCCGAACAACGAGAAGGCCTTCCAACTGGGCCGGAGTGCAAGGCCGGTGTAATCCAAAGTATTTCACGGCCCGTCGGAAGTTCCGCCGTGCCGTTTATATTTCCACCACCAAACCCGGGCAAGGAGGACATCCGTTATGCAAATGGAACAATGGAACGACGCACTTGGCAAGTTTCATCCCGCCAGTGCGCCGGATTACCTGCCCCTGCCCCAATTGCGGGAACTGCAATTGCAGCGGCTGCAGGCCATCGTCCGGCGCGCGTACGAGTTCGTCCCGCTCTACAAGAAGCGCTTGGACGATGCCAAGGTCACGCCGGAAGCCATCCAGACACTGAAAGACATCGAACGGCTTCCGTTCACCGTCAAGGCCGACTTGCGCGATACCTACCCCTTCGGGTTGTTTGCAAGTCCGATCCGCGATATCGTGCGCCTGCACGCATCCTCCGGCACCACCGGCAAGCCGATCGTGGTGGCCTACACCCGTGAAGATATCGATGTATGGACCTCCGTGATGGTGCGCGCCTTCGCCGCTTGCGGGATGCACGCGGGCGATATCGTGCAAAACGCCTACGGCTATGGGCTGTTCACCGGAGGGTTGGGCGCGCATTACGGCGCGGAAGGCTTGGGCGCCACGGTGATCCCCATCTCCGGCGGCAGCACCGACCGGCAGATCATGCTGATGAAGGACTTCGGCGTGACGGTGATCGCCTGCACGCCTTCCTACTTCATCCACCTGATCGAGCGCGCCGGCGAGATGGGGATCAAGATGAAGGAACTGCCGCTGCGGGTGGGCGTGTTCGGGGCGGAACCTTGGTCGGAATCCATGCGCGCCTACATCCAGGAAAATTCCAACGTCGTAGCCTACGACCTATACGGGCTGTCGGAAATCGTCGGACCGGGCGTGGCGATCGAGTGCTCCCGTCACCACGGCCTGCACATCTTCGAGGATCACTTCTACCCGGAGATCATCGATCCGGAGAGCGGGAAGGTGCAGCCGGACGGCGCGGAGGGCGAGCTGGTGCTGACCACGCTGAGCAAGAAGGCCATGCCCATGCTGCGCTACCGCACCCGCGACATCACGACCCTCGCGCGCGAGCAGTGCGCCTGCGGCCGGACGATGGTCCGCTTCCTGCGCGTCGAGCGGCGCAGCGACGACATGTTCATCATCCGCGGGATCAACGTCTTCCCCTCGCAGGTGGAGCACGCCCTGCTGCAGGTGGAAGGCACGCTGCCGCACTACCAGATCGTCCTGACCCGCGATAAGGGGCTCGACCATATGGAAGTGCAGGTGGAGGTGACATCGGAGATTTTTCACGATACGGTCGGCGCGATGGAAGGTCTGCGGAAGAAAATCACTAGGGCGCTCGATCAAACCCTCAACCTCAACGTGGGCGTGCGTCTGGTGGAACCCCACACCATTCAACGCAGCGAGGGCAAGGCCAAGCGCGTCGTGGATCAGCGGAAGATGTAGGCGCAGGAGGCAGCTATGAGAATCCAACAACTTTCGATCTTTCTCGAGAACCGGGCCGGTACGTTGCGTAGAGTATGTGACTTGTTGGCCCAATCCAAGGTTAACGTCTCCACCTTGCTCCTGGCCGATACCAAAGAATTCGGCGTCCTGCGGCTCCTCATCCGGGATTGGGAGCAGGCCAAGCGCACGCTCGAACAGGGCGGGTACGCCGTCAACCAGACGGAGGTGTTGGCGGTGGAAGTGGAAGATCGGCCGGGCGGGCTGACCGAAATCCTCAAGCCGCTGGAAGCGGCGGACATCAACATCGAATATATGTACGCCTTCAATATCGGGCGCAACGGCAAGGTGGTGGACATCTTCCGTTTTGGAAATCTGGACCGAGCCGAAGCCGCGCTGAAGGCGGCCGGCATCAATGTTTTGGGGGTAGTCGAATTGTTCGGCGCGTAACCGGTCGAGAAGCAGGAATTAAACGCCGGGGAATTTTTGCTCCGGCGTTTTTGTTAACCATGGATAACACGGAAATTTTTAATTTCGATTTATCCGTGTAATCCGTTCTTGTTCTGTGCAATCCGTGGTATCTACGGTCCCCCGTAATCAACCGTGAAAAAACCCTTGTAGGTGAAGCTCGAACAGGAAACGTAGCCCACACCGAAGTCCGTGTAGTGAGCGCTCAAAATGACGTCTTTGTGCGGCGGATCGTTCATCCACCAGGTCACCGCCTGAGACGGCGTGCCGTACGAACCGGAACCCCAGTAGATGATTTCCCCCCACCAGGAACCGGAGTATCCCGCCTGGATCATGCGCTGGCGCGGCGTGGAACCGTTGGACCCGTTATGTTGTGTGAGGTTGTGGGTGACCATGTCAATGCTGTGGGCGCGCGCGGAATTGGTGAGCGCGCCGTTTATGGAAAGCGAGGGCAATCCGTTCTGGTTGCGCTGCTGGTTGAGGAGCGACGCCGTCTGCGATTCGTAATCGTAGTTGTAGACGACGCACCCCGTAGAGACCGGCGTCGCGGTCGGCGTGGCACTCGGCTGCAGGATGAACGTCGCCGTCGCGGTGGGCGTGGCCGTCGGGAGCGGTTGGTCTGCGGAGGTCACGGTCGGCAAAGAGGTTACGCTCGGCAAAGAGGTTGCGCTCGGCACAGCCGTCGCCGGATCGCCTCCGCCCGGCGTCGCGGTGGCAGTGGGAAGCGGCGTGGAAGTGTTCGCCGGTGGAATGTAAACCGTAGGCGTGGCTGAGGGATAGACCATCGGCCGCGGTGTGGACGACGGCTGCGATTGCGGTTGGTATACCCTGGCCGGCGTGACCGTGGGTAGGATATAGATTGTCGCCGTCAGCGTCGGCGTTTGGGAGGGAAACATCATCAGGGTTTCGGTGGGCGTCGAAACGGGCGTGACGGTTTCGCTGAAGACGATCACAACGGTGAAGGTGGCCGTCGCCGGATCGCCGCGAAGATCGGCGGCGGTGGGCGTGCGCGTGGCGAAATTCGGAAGGAAGGGCGTATTCGACGGCGGCATAAATGCGGCGAGGTCCCTGGCGGATCCCTGGCTCAGCGCTCCTGGAATCGATCCGCTCACCAGGGAGCACCCGAACACGAGCGCCGCGGCTGTCATCCAGAAAATCCTTCGATATCCGCTTGCACCCTTCATCATTCGCCCTTAAAAAAACTCCAACCTACAATCAAGTATGATCATCTTAGTTCGAAAAGGAATGATGAACGTCATCTTATTCCCTTACGTTCGTCTTGTCTTCGGATTGCGCCGACGTCTTCTAGTACGAATCGGTTAAATCATATGGTCCGTTAAGCCTCCACGAAGAGATGGCAATCGAAAGTCCTATCAATGGGCAGATATGTAATGAAGATGGCAGGGAAGAATGAAAAACCTCCGGCGGTATGTCGGAGGCTACAGAAATGCCTGGAGTTCATTTCAACCCTGCTTACGGCGCCCCGAAATCCACCGTGAACCAACCCTGGCCCGGGCAATAAGCATAGCCGACGCCGTAATCCACGTAAGGCCAGTTGGTCCCCAAGACCATATCCCTGTGGCCCGGTTCGTTCATCCACCAAGTCACCGCTACGGTCGGGGTGCCGCCCCCGATGATTTCCCCCCAATATCGGCCGTAATAACCCGCTCGTTGTTCCCGCTGTTGCGGCGTGGAACCGTCCAAACCCGTGTGGGACATGTATTTATTGACCACCATGTCGACGCTGTGCGCGCGCGCGGAAGTCGTCAGCATGCTGTTCAGAGTCAGCGCGTACTTCCCGTTCTTTGCGCGTTCGTCGTTGATCATCACCGCAACCTGCGCCTCCCAATCATAATTGAAGGTTGCGCATCCCTGCGAGGGCGGTGCGGCGGTGGGTGTCGCCGAGGGCAAAGGCGTGGGCGTCACCGTCGGAGTGATCGTGGGCGTGAGGGTCTGGGTGAAGGTCGGCGTTGCGGTTTCGCTTCCGGAAAGCGTCGCGGTCGGGGTGGCGGTATCCGGATCCTCTGTCGCGGAGGGAATAGGGGTCGAAGTCGCCGTCGCCGGATTGTACTGCGTCGGCACCGACGTCGACTGGAGCTGCGACCTGGGAGCGGACGTCGCGGTTGGATAGACGCGCGGAACCTTGGTCTTGGTGATTGTGGGCGAGAGATTCGGCTGCGGCCACCCGGTGGATGTGACCGATGGGAGAATCATGATCGTTACCGTGGGGGAGGACGTGGCCGTTTCGGTAATAATGATAAGGATCGTTATCGTCGGCGTGGACGAAGCGGATGGAAGAAACGCAGAAGGTGGATCGTCGAGCAGTACGCTGGAATTCGGCGTTGGGGTGCCCAAGCCCGGCAGAAAGGGTGTGTTCGACGGCGGCAAAAAGGCGTTGAGATCCTTGGCCGAACCCTGTTTCCAGGCGGCCGGGATCGACCCGGTCATCAGCGAACAACCGAACACCAGCGTCGCGGCCGCAGGCCAAAATAATTTTTTAATTGCGTTCGCGTTCTTCATGACATATCCACGGGATGACTCTGGTTCATCTTTAAGTATGATAATCCTATTCCAAAAAGAAATGACGATGATACTGTTTTCTCCCATACGTTTGTCTGGATTTCACTGTTACCTTACGGCCGTTTAGTACCAACGGACTACCGCATCTCGGTGGAAACTATCGTCCGTGAGAAATAATCCAAAGTACTATCCGCCTGATCCGCGTCGTTGAAACCCGATGGGAGTGGATCTCCCTCCGGTGAGGCCGGCCATCCACGCTTGGTTTTTCTCAAACTGTTAGAATATCAACCGGACCGATGAAAAGCAGAGGTGTTTTTTGGAAAAGGTAAGGGCGATTCTCCGGCAGTGGATCCCGCTCGCGGTCGCGATCACCGCGATGTGCGGTCTTGTCTATCTGGCCGTGCAACAGGAACTGCGCCAGACGGCTAACGACCCGCAAATTCAGATCGCCGAGGATGCAGCGGCCGCGCTGGAAAACGGTGCGCCGGTCGACTCCATCCTGCCCGCCGGAAAAACGGCCATCGAGCGCAGTCTGGCGACGTTCGTCATGGTATTCAACGATCGCAGCGAAATCGCCGGATCCTCAGCGACGCTGCACGGGCAGACGCCTCAACTGCCGGGGGGAATATTGGATTACGTCCGCAGTCACGGGCAGGATCGCGTAACCTGGCAACCCGAGCCGGGCGTCCGCATCGCCGCGGTGGTAGTCCGTTTCCAGGGCGCCCAGCCGGGTTTCGTCCTGGCGGGCCGCTCGCTGCGGGAAGTCGAGGTGCGGGAAGACAACGCGGAACTTATAGCGGGAGTCGGCTGGATATTTACTCTGGCGGCAACTCTGGTCGTGTGCGCTTTGGGTGAATGGATTCTTGGTTTGAGACGATAAAGGGGCTCCCCAGAGAATCTGGTACGCGGATCTCGCGGAGAAACGCGGATTACCCCCGCTGCTCGAGGGCAGGCGCGGATTGAAAAAGGGATTTTGAAATATTATTAAAATGGGATTTTCCGTGAAATCCGAAATATCCGCGTATAATTCTGAGACCTCCAAGGGATTGTCCATTTGCCAATATTAGGAGATCAACATGCCTCATCCAATGGTCGAGCAATTGCGTTTCACCCGCAGCGAATTTAAACGCGGTTTGGAAGGCTTGACGGACGGGGATGCCCGGCGCCGGTTGCCGCCCCTGAACTGCATCAGTTGGAACGTCGGGCATCTGGCCTGGCAAGAGCAAATCTGTTTCCTCTACGGCGGGCAGAAAAAGATACTTTTCCCGGAGGTGAATAGCGCCTACGCCTACGGCGCTCCCGCCTGCACACCCCCGTTGGAGGAAGTGATTTCCGCCTGGCAGGCCATTACCGCGGCGGTCGATCCCTGGCTGGATTCGCTCGCCCCGGAGGACTTCCTCAAGAATGTCGATCGAGGCAAGGACTTCGGCTCCTATATGCTCGGTTCGCTCCTTCAGCGCGTGATCTACCATTACTGGTATCACAACGGGGAGAATCTCGCTATCCGCCAGGCGCTCGGCCACACGAACCTTCCCCAATTCGTCGGCGACATCGACCAGGAAGCTCCCTATCGCCCGGCCTGACCGGCGTAGCAATCTTCTACAAAGCGTAGACCTGGCTGTTTGAAAAAAACCTTACAGGACTTCCATTCTCGAGAAAAAAATGTCCGGTGTCGATTGATCGGTACACGGATGCAAACACGTGGTAAACAACATAGAATACGGAAGCGACTATTTCCCCGGCGAAGACCCCGCACAGACAAAAATCGTCTCTTAGGCTATCATAGTCATCGTTATCCCATTGCGAATTCCAGAAAGGCAAACCCAATGCGCGAACAAAATCTCGGCGGCAAGTGGCAATTCCGGCGGGCGGGCACAGCCAAATGGCTGCCGGCGTCCGTGCCGGGAGGAGTGCACACCGACCTGCTCGCGCTCGGCCGCATTCCCGATCCGTTCTTCGCCGACAACGAACTGCGCGTGCAATGGGTGGCCGAAAGCGACTGGGAATACCGTAAAATATTTTCCACCGATCCGAAAATGCGGGCGGAGAAAAAGCCCTCCGTCGCGAATCCGAAGTGCCCGGAGGGCAGGCAGTTCCTCGTCTGCGATGGGCTGGATACGCTGGCCGAGGTTTCGCTCAACGGCAAGCCACTGGGCAAGACGGACAATCAGTTCATCTCCTGGCGCTTCGACGTAACCGGACAGTTGGCCGAGGGGGAAAACGAACTGACAATTCTTTTCCATTCGCCGCTCGCGTATATCCGCGCACGCCAGCGGGAACGGCCGCTCACCGGCGGCGGCGACATCCCCGGCGGGCCGTACCTGCGCAAGTCGCCCTGCCACTGGGGTTGGGATTGGGGGCCCAAGCTTCCCGCCATCGGCATTTGGAAGGATATCCGCATCGAAGCGTGTTCTTCGGCCCGCTTGTCCGACGTGCACGTCCGCCAGCAGCATCAGGGCGGCAAAGTGCGGATCATCGCGCACGCGGAAGTGGAAGCCTGGGCCGAGGAGCCGCTGCAGATGCAGGCGGTTCTCGTCTCGCCGGACGGAATCCGGTCGGAAGCCGCCGCGCTGGTGGACGGAAATTCGGCGACGATCGAGATGGCGGTGGCGGCTCCCCGCCTGTGGTGGCCGAACGGCATGGGTGCGCAGGATCTCTACGTGCTCGAGATCATGCTGCTCTCGGGCGCGGCGACGCTCGACCGGCGCGTCTACGACCTCGGCTTGCGCACAATCGCGCTGCGCAGGGAATCCGACGAGTGGGGCGAATCGTTCACCTTTGTCGTCAACGGCACCCCGCTGTTTGCCAAGGGAGCGGATTGGATTCCCGCCGATTCTTTTACCACCCGCGTGACCGACGCACGCATGCGGGTACTGGTGCAATCCGCGGCCGACGCGAACATGAACATGCTGCGCGTGTGGGGCGGAGGAACCTACGGCGAGGATCGCTTCTACGACCTGTGCGACCGGCTCGGGATCCTGGTCTGGCAGGATTTCATCTTCGCCTGCGGGATATATCCCGACGACGAGGCGTTCGCCGAGAACGTGCGCCGCGAGGCGGTGGAGAACATCCGCCGGCTGCGCCACCGCGCGAGCCTCGCGCTGTGGTGCGGCAACAACGAGATGGAACAGGGCTGGTCCGATTGGCGCTGGAATAAACCCGACGACGAGGACAATCAACGTCTCAAAACCGGATACGACCGCATGTTCCACCATCTGCTGCCATCCATCGTCGCGGCGGAAGATCCGGACCGACCGTATTGGCCCTCTTCGGCTTCCTCCGGCGACCCGTTCGCAGATCCGAACGGCCAAACCCGGGGCGACACGCACTATTGGGGGGTGTGGCACGAACGGAAACCGTTCAGCGCGTACCGCGAGCAACTGCCGCGGTTTGCCAGCGAGTTCGGCTTCCAATCCCTGCCGCCGTATAAAACCGTCAAAACGTTCACCGCCCCCGAAGATCGCAACCTGACCTCCTACGTCATGGAACACCGCCAACGGTCCGGTCCGGGCAATAAGGCAATTCTTTCCCAGATGCTGGATGCCTTCCGGCTGCCGAAGGATTTCGCCGCGCTGGCCTACCTGAGCATGATCCTGCAGGCCGACGGCATCCGCATCGGCGTGGAGCATTGGCGCCGCAATCGCAACCGGGTGAGCGGAACGATCATCTGGCAGCTTAACGACTGCTGGCAGGCAATCTCCTGGGCGTCGCTGGATTATTTTGGGCGCTGGAAGGCGCTCCATTACGCCGCGCGGCGGTTTTACGCGCCGGTCCTGCTTTCGGTGGAGGATACCGCCGACCGCCGTGCGATCCACGTCACCAGCGACTTGACGCAGGCTTGGGAGGGGGAAGTCCGCTGGCGGCTGGAGACGCCCGGCGGGAGGTTTGTCGAATCCGGCCGGGAGCGCCTGACCGCCGCTCCGCTTGCGGATACGCCCGTGTGTGCGCTCGATTTCACCGGGCGGGTGGACGACGGCAACCGCCGCGAACGGATCCTGGTATGCGAATTGTGGCAGAGCCGGTCGAAGATTGCTTCGTGCGTATCCCCCTTCGCGCCTTTCAAGCATCTCGCGCTGAGTGATCCGGAATTGAATGCGGCCGTCGCCGTCCAAGGCGAAGAGATTGCCATCAAAGTATCCGCCAAAAAGCTGGCGCTGTTTGTAGAGCTCGCAATGGAAGGGTCGGATGCCGTCTTCAGCGACAACTACTTCGATCTTCCCGCCCGGACGACCGCCCGCATCACGGTCCCCCTGCCCGCCGGGTGGAATGCGGCGCGTGCGCGCAGGGCGCTGCGGATAAAGTCGCTGGTGGATTCCTATTAAAGAGGTTTCGCCTTCCGATTGGCCGCTGACCTAACCCCCTCCCAAAGATCGTATCCTTTGAAGAGAAAGTCGTTCCTTCCCTCCCCCTTCCCTTAAGGGAAGGGGGAGGGAAATAAATTCATCCCTTTATAAAGGAATAACCGCAAGGAGGAGGTTAGGTGGGCAAAGAAAAACACCGAAATACTATTTGTTACCTAAGTCGAAAAATACTTCTTCGTGAAATAAATCCGTTACTATTAATAATAGGATTAACATGCGTCAATAATTTGAAGGCCAGGAGTATAGTAAATTGAAAAGATAATAATCCATTCGGAAAGAACCGAATAGAAAGGCTGGGTTCTCATGGCTGAAACATTGGAAAAGGCAACATTCGCCGCAGGCTGCTTCTGGTGCGTGGAGGCGGTTTTTCAGGACGTGCGCGGGGTCGAACGCGTGGTTTCGGGCTACACCGGCGGAAAAAAAACAAACCCGACCTACGAGGAAGTCTCTTCCGGCATGACCGGCCACGCCGAAGCGCTGCAAATCGATTTCGATCCGAAGGTCGTTTCCTATAAGGACTTGCTGGAAATTTTCTTTCACACCCACGACCCGACGACACTCAACCGCCAGGGGCCGGACGTGGGCACGCAATACCGCTCGGCGATTTTCTATCACAGCGAGGAACAGCGGAAGGCCGCGGAAGAGATCAAACACGCGATCGATGCAGAGGGGGTATGGCCGCTTCCGATCGTCACGGAAATCGTACCCTTCACCGTTTTTTATAAAGCCGAGGATTATCACCAAAATTATTTCAAGAACAACCCGAATCAGATGTATTGCCGGTTGACGATCAATCCGAAGGTGCGCAAATTCCGGATCGCGTATCGAGTGAAATTAAAGAATCCAGAGGCATACCCATAAACGTAAATCGCAAATAAAAGAATGTAGGGGCGGACTGCAGTCCGCCCCTACATTCTTGTTAATGCCATCTCCGTAATAATAATGATCGATTATTTTACCTGATACAAATCCCTATAAATCGCATAATTTTCATAAATCCGGCGGATGTAATTCCGGGTTTCGTCGGAACGGATGACCTCCAGCAGCAGGTCGTCGTCGCCGCCGGCGAAGGTTTGCCAGATTGCGGCGTTGCCCGCCCCGGCGTTGTAACCGGCCAGCGCAAGGTACAGATCGCCGGAGAAGCCGTCGCGCTGCATCGCCAGGTATTTCGAACCGAGTTGAACGTTGATCACCGGCCGATAAAGATCCGCCTCCGATTGGACGGTCAGGCCGAGCTTGCCGGCAACCT
>JBEKLP010000074.1:0-12015 GCA_050010135.1 Anaerolineales bacterium | reverse complement strand
TGAACGTGCGCCGGGTCGAAGAGGATCTGGTGGTCAGCTTTCATTGCCTGTTCAGCCCCGATATCGCGATCCGCGACGCGCACGCGTTCACCGAACAGTTCGAGCGGGCCTTGCGAGCCCGCGAACCGGAACTCGGGCGGGTGGTGATCCATGTCGAGCCGGATTCTTCTTCGCCCGCGGAAAACGGCAAAACGGGGGATGAGAAATAGAAACCAAACCTCACCGCGAATACCGCCCCGGGCAGCCCACCGGGCGGGCCAGGGACGCAAAGGGCGCAAAGGAAACCGCAGCAATTTCTTTGCGCCTTAGCGTCTTTGCGTTAAGATTTAAAGTTCATACAATCGAACCGAAAACGTTCCTAGTTTAGCAATAATAATAATGAATGGACAAAATCATATTCTGACAACGGCGAACAGGTAGGGCGTTGCCTTTCCCAGGTTGTATAATCCCAGCCATGTTTATCCGCAGAATAGGGCTGGAATTTTTGATCATTTTCCTGGCGGGTTGCCGCGCCGTCGCGACGCCCATACCTGCTTTTCCCACGCCGGTTCAATGGTTGTCGCCCACCACATCTCCCACACTGGTTTTTCCCACGCAGCTGGTGACACTGACCCCATCGCCCATGCCTACCAATACGCCGACGACCTACACGGTTAAAAAGGGCGACACGTTGGGAGGAATCGCGACCCGCTTCGGTATAAAGGTGGAGGACATCCAGAAGGCCAATCCCGGCGTGGATCCGAATGCGCTCTCGATTGGGACGGTCCTGATCATCCCGAGCGCCTCCGGATCGGATGGCACGATTCAGCCCTCGCCGACCCCGGTGGAACTGCAGGTGCAATTTCCACGTTGTTTCTACCAGACCGGCGGCGGAAAATGGTGCCTCGCGCTGATCGGCAATCCGGGATCCGACCCGGTTTCGGGAGTCTCCATCCGATTTTCTTTGTACGCTTCCGCAACGGGCTATCCTTCCGCCGTGCGCGAGATTGGGTTGCCCTTGATGGTGCTTCCCGCCGGCGCCCGGACGGCCGCCGCCGCGTTCTTTCCGCCGGAGGAATCGCACGACGACATCCTGCGAGTGGAAATCCTCAGCGCAGTCCGCTCCGCAGAAGATGCGGTGACGCTCCCGCTGACCATTTTGAAAGAGACGTCCCGGATGCTGACGGATGGAATGGAAGTGACGGTCGATTATCAAGTGGATCCGCAGGCGTCCTCACCGGCCGCCCGGTTGGACGCGGCGCTGACGCTCCTGGACGCCGGAGGGCAACCGATCGGATTCCGGATCTCCCGCATCGAGGGGCCGGTGGCGCAGGGTGCGCCGCAGCATCTCGTGCTGAGCGCATTTGCATTATCCGGACAACCGGTAAAATACGAGCTCATCCTTCAAGCCCGGCCCTGAGGAATCGCGGCATGTATTTTTTCGTTCGAAGCGTCATTAGTTTTTTCCTCCGTCTGGTGTCGAAGGTGACCGTCGAAGGCGCAGAAAACATACCCGCCGACGGCGGCTTTTTGCTCACAACCAACCACCTTAGCTATGTCGATCCCCCGCTGCTGCTCATCGCTGTTCCGCGCCGGATCCGCGTCTTCGCGGCGGAGAAATACCGCCGCAATCCGTTCCTGCGTCTACTCTTCGATGGGATGGGTTGCGTCTGGGTGCGACAATTTGAGGCGGACCACGAAGCGCTGCGGGAAGCCATCCGCCATTTGCAGTCCGGCGGCATTCTCGGAATGTCCCCGGAAGGCACCCGCAGCCGGGAGACCCACGCGCTGATCCGCGCCCGGGGCGGCGCGGCTCTGCTGGCAAGCCGCTCGGGCGTTCCGGTTTTACCGATGGCGGTGCGAGGCACGGAATCGTTTGTCCGCGATTTGCTCCACCTGCGCCGCTCGCGGATCGCCGTCCGGATCGGAAAGCCTTATCGACTGGATATTTCTCCGCGGGCCAAAGGCGCCGAGCTGGAAAAGGGGACCGACGAGATCATGGGCGCCATCGCCGCGCTGCTTCCGCCAGCTTATCGCGGGGAATACGCCGATCCGCCCCAGCTTTCTTCGCACTGTCCCGAGGCGGGCGCATGAGCGTCGAACCGCTGTTGCCCGGCGAGAGGGAATCGCTCAGATCGCTGCTGGAGATCCATCGTCCGGGCGACGCGATGATTTCCTATTACGCGCTGGAACACCCCGCGAACAAAACTAAAATCTGGGTCTACCGTTCTCGGGAGGGGCGGAAGGACGGTTTCCTTATCCGAGCCCAAACAGGACAGGATCTTTTCCGACCGCTGATCACGCTGCGCGCGCCGGGATCCGCCTCCGCGGCCGGGTTGCTTCAAGCCGCTTTTCCCTCTCCCGCTCCGGCAATCTTTTCCATACCGGAATCCCTCGGGCTATGGGTGCTCCCGCTCCTTACGGTCGAATATCCCACGCGCGTTTTGTTGTACCGGCTGAACCCCACCCGGCTCGAACCCGTGCTCAACGTTCTCGTCACCCGCGCCTCCTCGCCGGATGGTCTCCCGCTCTACGAAATTCGCAACGAAGAGCGGCTCCTCGCGGCGGCCGGGGTGAACTGGCAATCCTCCGAATGGGCTGAGATTTTCGTCCAGACCGATCCGGCCGTACGCGAAAGGGGATACGGAAAGTCGGTTTGCGCCGCACTTTGCCGGGACCTGCTGGAACGTAAAAAAGATATCCTCTATTCCCTGGAAGAGGACAATCTCTCCTCCCTTCGGTTGGCCCAGGGGTTGGGGTTCGAAGATACGGGGGAACGGGAAATCATTTTCACCGGGAAAGTACTAATCCCACCGGCGGAGGAAAGCAGACACGTAGCGTAGGGAGAACCCCGCGCGGCTCGCGATAGATCAGCGGAATATTCTGAAGCACCAGGACGGCATGGAGAAACGCATGGAACATATGCCACAAGTGTGTGAAACAGTTAGGGTTTGTCATTGCGAGCCCCGCCCTGGCTCCGCCGTTGCGAGGCCGGGGGAGCGAAGCAACGAAGCAATCTGGGTTTTCCAATTTGAAAATCGAAATTACTTCGCTCCCTTCGGTCGCTCGCAATGACATGAATCTTGGTTTTCCATACCTTGCCAGAAGAGAATTCACCAGGAAGGATCCGATGATAGAGGCCACGTTTCATTTTCCGGAAGGTTTCCTGTGGGGGACGGCCACCGCCGCCCATCAAGTGGAGGGGGATAACCGCCTCAACGATTGGTGGGCCTGGGAGCAGCAACCCGGCCGCATCCTGCGCGGGTACCGTTCCGGCCTGGCCTGTGATTGGTGGGGCGGACGCTGGAAGGAGGACCTGGACCGAGCGGCTGCCGCCGGGCAAAACACCCACCGACTTTCGGTGGAATGGAGCCGGATCGAACCATCACCCGGCCGCTGGGACGATCACGCGCTGGCGTTCTATCGAGAAGTGCTTTCCGGAATGCGCGCCCGGGGCATCGAGCCGCTGGTGACGCTGCACCATTTCACCAACCCGCTGTGGCTCTCGGAAATGGGCGGTTGGGAAAACGAGGCGGTCATCCCGCACTTTGAAGCCTTCACCCGCAAGACCGTCGCGGCCCTCCAGGACCTTGCGGATTTCTGGTGCACGATCAACGAGCCGAACATCTATGCTTATTCGGCGATCGCCTCGGACGATTTTCCGCCCGGCCGCAACAGCATCCGGGCCGCCTTCCGCGTCATGCGCCATCAGGTGCTGGCCCACGCGTCCGCGTATCACGCGATCCACGAAATTCAACCTGCGGCCAGGGTGGGCATTGCCACCCATTACCGCGGCATGGTTCCGCATACCGCCAATCCCTTGGACCATTGGGGAGCGAGACTGCAGGGGAGGATTTTCAACCAGCTGATCCCGTTGGCGCTGCAGGATGGTCGCCTGCGGTTCCCGATCGGCCGGGAACGGGTGGCGAAAGCGGCCGGGACGCAGGATTACCTCGGGGTGAATTACTATTCGACCGATCACGTTTCCTTCGACCTGCGCCATGCCGGGGAGCTCTTCGCCCGCCGTTTCTATCCGGAAGGATCCGACCTCAGCGACGTCGGAATGTACGCCAACGTCCCCGATGGAATGCGGATGGCGATCCGATGGGCGCATTCCTTCGGCCTGCCGATCTACATCATGGAAAACGGAATCGAGGACGAGTCGGACTCCATCCGGCCGCGATACCTGGCGCTGCACCTGCACCAGGTGTGGAAGGCGATCAACACCGGATCTCCGGTGCGCGGGTACTACCATTGGAGTTTGGTGGATAACTTCGAGTGGGAACGGGGCTGGACGCAGCGTTTCGGACTCTGGGCGCTCGATCCCGAAACGCAGGTACGGACCGAGCGGCCTTCGGGAAAATTCTACGCCGAAATCTGCCATGAGAACGGCCTGACCAGCGACATGGTCCGGCGGTATGCACCGGAGATCGCCGATACGTTGTTTCCCGGGTGATCCATCGGGAGATATGGACCCGGGGGATAGCAGCCTTCCGACTACGGGGGAGACGAGAAGAAGCATCACGTTCTTTCATTGGGAGAAGAAACGATGGGCAATGCCATCCGGCGTTCGAGCGGATATTTTCTTTTATTCATCTGCCTGGGATTGGATATGGCGGTGGTCGGGCCGACGTTGCCGGCCCTCGCCGCTCAAACCGGGAGCACACTGGGCGCGATCGGGTTGATTTTCTTCCTCAGCGCAGGTGGCGCTGCGCTGGGCACACTGCTGGGCGGCGGGTTGTTCGGCCGGGTTCCCGGCCGGTTCGTGTTGGGCACGGCGCAATTTTTTTCGGCGGCTCTTTTTTTCCTGGTTCCGCATGTGCCCTGGTACGGGCTGTTGCTGATTTTGTTCATCGTCAAGGGAATCACGGGGGGATTGGTCAACACCGGTGCCAATACGCTCCTGCTGTGGACGCATGGAGAAAAAGCCGGACCCTTCATCAATGCGCTTCACTTCTTCTTCGGATTGGGCGCTTTTCTCAGCCCGTTCCTCCTCGGGTTACTGATCTCAGCCGGAGGTGATTATTCGGATGTTTACCTTTTGCTCGCAGTGATCGACACGACCGTCGGCGTGATCGTACTGGCTTCGATAAACGCGCCTATTTCGTCACCGAGGCAATCTTCCGGCGGCAACGCGGGCGGGGTGCAGCCTTCCGTGGCGCCGATCGTCATCTCGGCCGCGTTGTTTCTGTTCTTTTACGTCGGCGCGGAATTGACCTTCGGGGGATGGGTTTACACCTACGCAATCACCCTGCATTTGGCAGACGCCGTCCGGGCGGCGTACTTGACGTCGATATTCTGGCTGGCCTTTACCATCGGACGGCTGATCTCCATTCCCGCCGCGCTCCGATTTTCTCCCCGGCAGATTATTCCGGTCGCGCTCGCGGGCGGCGCCGCCTTCCTGTGCCTGCTCATCCTGGCGCCGGCATCTCCCGCCGTGCTGTGGATCGCGGCGGCGGGCATCGGCTTCTGCCTGGCCCCGATCTGGCCGACCGGCTACACCCTGGCCGGGCAATCCGTCCCCTTGACGGCCCGCATCAGCAGCTTGATCCTTCTGGGAGACAGCATCGGCGGGATGGTGCTCCCCGGATTGATGGGCGTGTTGATGGAACGCGCCGGAGCGGCGGCGATGACGCCGGTGGTTCTGGGCAGCCTGACGGCGACTTTTCTGGCATTCCTCGGGATCCTCCTGTTTGGAAATAAACGAAGGGATTCCACCGGGCCTTCCTAAACTTTCGTTTATTCCGATCCACACGCTTTCCTTTTTCGCCTCGGATGGCCACGCCTCCTTCCCGTTAACACTTCTCTAATATCGATAATATTTTTCTTTAACATTCCTTGGTTTATTCTATTCCCATCAAAACGCGAAAGGGAAAAATGGAGGTGCACTATGTCAACCCTGATTCGTTGGGATCCCATCCGTGAGTTGGACGGCATGCACGACGTGATGGATCGGTTGGTCGAAGAGAGCCTCTCCCGCCCTCTGGCCCGGACGCTTTGGGATATCACATCCGAACCGAGCATGGATCTGTACCAGACCGACGCCGCCGTGGTGGTCAAGATGGGGCTTCCGGGCGTCAAGCCGGATGACATCCAGGTATCGGTGGCCAACGGAGTGCTGAATATTCGCGGCGAGCTGAAGGAAGAAAAGGAAGAGAAGGAGAGAATATACCACCTTCGCGAACGCCGGTTCGGATCCTTCAGCCGGTCGGTGACCCTGCCCAGCAATGTAAGCGCAGAAAAAGCGGACGCGCAATTCGAAAACGGTATTTTAACTTTAACCTTGCCCAAGGCCGAGGAGGCCAAGGCGAAGATGATTACGGTTAGGGCAAAAAAATAAAAGCGGGGTAGTGAAAAATGCGGACCGGTGTTCAGTCGGTCCGCATTTTATTTGCTTGGAAATATTCCAGTGATCATCTCGCCGTCGCCTGGAATGATCCTCCGTGAAACGCATCACGATGGCGTGGGGGTCGAAGTAGATGTCTCCGTAGGTGAGACTTCCGGCGTGGGTGTGTTAGTCGGCGTCGGCGTGGCGGTGGGTGTCGGCGTTTCCGTCGCTGTGGTGGTTATCGTCGCTGTTCCTTCTTCCTCTCCCAGGACTGGGTGAACTACAATTCCCTGTGCCGTAAAGGGTCCACCGGTCGGATCTCTTCTGGAAATAATGGTCACGCGGCGGCCGATTGCCAGCTCATCCGCCCGCTCCACCGGCAGGATCTTGGTGTCATCGGTGATCAGAAATGTTTGTACGGTTCTGTCAACGGCTTGAATGGTGATGCTCGTCCCCGGTTGATAGTCGGTGACGATGCCCACATGATGTTTTTTCTCCGGTTTCCCCGGAACCACATGGATTTGAAGCGCGGTCAGGGATCCATCTCCGCCGGCTATTGCGCGGATCAGGACCCGTACACCCGGATTAAGATCTTCGAGCGTTGCATTTTTTCCAAGTGACGGAATATTAATGTCGGTATCCGGCGTAACCACGAAGGAGACCTGGTCGCCCCCATCGGTTTGGATCGTCAGGCTGCCGCTTCCGGCGTTGATTACGTCACCGGAAAAAGTTAATTTCTTCCCTTTGGCAGACCCCTTATCCTTCAAGGTTTTTGTAGCGGCTTTCTCGGTGGCCTTCGCCCCCGGGGTTTTAGTGTTTCTTCCTTCGGCGGACGAATAAACCGCCGGAGCGGCGTTCGGATCCGACCTGGCCCAAACGGCCGAGAGGAGCAACACAGAAGCGACGGCTAGAACCAACGGTTTCATGGATGATGGCTCCTTTCTCTCCGAAGGGTTAGGATCCCGCCGGATCATAAACGACGATTACCGAAAAGTCGACTTCGTTCCCGTCCAGATCGCTTGCAACGCATTGGATTTCATTCGGACCTTCCTCCAGGGGAACCCGGGCGGAAAAGAGTCCACCCTGCCCGGCGACGGCAATCTCGTCGTCAAAGGAAATCACCGTCTCTTCGGGCGCAGTGCCTTTGAAATCCACCCAGGGGGTGGCGACCACATCGTCCGCGTGCGGCGCGAACAGGAAGATTTTTCCACCGGAAGGAAAGGTCGCTGCCAGATACGGCTCGCCGGTTGGGATCTCTGAAGCCGATTGGGCTGTTGGATGCGAACCGGGAGCAGTCGCCGTTATTTCCTGCCGGACTTGGTCGGGGAATACGAAATACAAACTGCTGGCGCAAGAGAATAACAACAATTCCGGCAGGAAAAACGGAATCACACGCATGGATGGAACCGTCTGCATCGACAACCTTTCTTTTGATTGTCCGTGTACAATCGCATTTGCTTGTAGACCGTTATTACCGAAAAATCCCAATAAAAAGGCGGTTGTTAAAAACTAAGCAACCATCCTCAATAGATAACGGGAGGTTTAATCGGTCGTTACATGACCGCCCGGTCGCCAATGGTACTAACGGCGAAGGCGGAGACGCGAGGGGTGCCGAATTTCCCATCCGTAAACCGAAATCCCGTGAAAATTCATGATTTTTTTATTAAGCGATACTCTTGATCTGATTTTATTGAGGAAAACAGGTTTTTAGCGTTATTATCCACTTGAGGTTTATCGAAAGGAAACGGAAGTGAATTAAAGCATTTTCGGATTTCGGCTGTGGTATTCTTTCCTGATATTTGATGTAACAATCCCTGAAGGACACCGTTGTAATGGATGCAACACCGCTTCCGGAATTGAGCGACTCGATTTTGGTGGCCCGGGCAAAGGGGGGAGATACCGGAGCTTTCGGCCAGTTGTACCAGCGGTATGTGGAGAACATTTACCGGTATCTATTCGTCCGGATGGGAGATACGAAGGATGCGGAGGATCTTGCGGAAGAGGTGTTCTTTCGATCGTTTCAATCTCTGGGCAGATACCGTGAGCGCGGATTGCCTTTTTCCGCCTTCCTCTACCGGGTGGCGCATAACATGCTGATCGATTACTACCGCAGTCAAAAAATGAATGTTCCGCTTTCGGCGTCCGAGCCAAAGCCCGACTCGCTTCGTCCATTGGACGACCACGTCATCCGGGATGAGGAGTTAAAGACCTTGCGAGTCGCAATCGACGACCTTCCGTCCAATTACCGCGAGGTGATCATCTTGCGGGTGATTTTATCTTTGCCGACGGCCGTCGTGGCGAAATGGATGGATCAGACCGAAGTGTCGACCCGTGTGTTGCTTCATCGGGCATTGCAAATGCTTCGTGGCAGGGTCCGGGAACAGAATGAAAAACAGATATAACAGCCGGTCGGACATCCTGGACGAATGCCTGCGCAGCATTCAGGAAGGGAAGGCGACGCTCGAGGATTGCCTGCGCGCGCATCCCGACGCCGGCCCCGAACTCCGGAACCTGCTCGAAACGGCCGTCAACACCTGGAACCTAATGGCCCCATTCGGACCGTCGCCGGAATATGTGAAAACTTCCGAAGCCCGGCTGCGCCGGAGAATGCAGGCGGTGCAGAAAACCTCCAATGCGCAGGGAGCAAACCGGTCGCAGTCCGTTTCCTGGGGAATCCTTCGGGCTGCGATTGTCGTCCTCGTGATGGCAGTCTTGTTGGGATCAGGTTGGGGCGTGTTCTCCGCATCCGCTCAGGCAATCCCCGGCGACGCCTTGTATCCGGCAAAGTTGGAATTCGAGCAAGTCCGGCTTGCGCTTTCTTGGACTGCGGCCGGAGACGTATCCTTGCTGGCACAGTATTCGGACCTGCGTCTGGAAGAAATCCAATTATTGGTGAATAAAAACCGCGACCGGGATTTATTAGAGGGGATAAAGCAGTATGAGGGGACGCTCGATCTTCTGGACGTCGCCTTGCAGAGTCTTCCCCAAACTTCGGATTTAAACCAATTGCAGGCTATCCAAGTCCGGCTCTCCGTGCATCTGAGTATTCTCGAGAATCTCCGCTCCCTTGTTCCTTCATCCGCCCAGGAAGCATTGGATCGTGTCATCGACCGGTCGCGCCAAAGCCAGGGTTTGATCCAAAATCTGCGGTTGGGAAAAGGCCCAGTCAGCACACCACCCGGTCAACAAAAGAAGGATACAAAGCAAATTTCACCAACGGAACGAGAGCAAAAGGAAAAAACCAAGACCCCTCCGGGCCAACAGAAGAAAGAGACAGAAAAACCTCTAAAAAAGACAGATTAAAACTAATACCCCTTCGGTTTGATTTACCTGGATTGTTATTATTAGCCCAATTAATGAGTTAATAGTATGGCTTGGGCACCCAAATGAGCGGTCCGTTTGCCAGAAAAATCCCTTGAGCTCCATCATTTTCCCCATAAAAACCACTTTTTTCGCAGATACATATGTTCGAATCCCCATCCTTCATCCCTCTCAATTCCTATCGAAACTTGGGTAGAACCCTCTCATTTTTCCTCTGATAGCCAATGCAAGACGGGGGAAACTATCCTTGTCGAACCATGGCAGGAAATTCGCGCATTCCCGGATTTCATAAAAAATCCGTAAACGAACGACAAGACCTCCTTCGAGAATCCGCCTCGCTCGACGAGGCGACTATCGGCCGCTTAATCCACGGCGGCATCGACCTTGCCACCGCCGATCGGATGATCGAAAACGTCGTCGGTATGTATTCGCTACCGCTGGGGATTGCGACCAACTTCCTGATTAATCAGCGCGAAATCCTTATTCCCATGGTCATCGAGGAACCGTCGGTCGTGGCGGGAGCATCCTTAGCGGCCCGCCTGGCGCGTGAAGGCGTCGGATTTGCCGCTGAGGCGGACGCGCCGGAAATGATCGGCCAGATTCAAATCATGGATGTTCCCGATGTGGAAGCGGCCGAGCGTATGCTCCAAAAAAACCGCGCCGAGATCCTGGCCGAGGCGGGCCAGGCAGACCCGGTGCTTCGGAAAGCGGGAGGCGTCCCGAGAGACATCGCGATTCGCCGCATCGAATCCTCTCCTGTTGGACCGTTCCTCGTTTTGCATTTGATTCTCGACGTGCGCGATGCGATGGGCGCCAACGCCGTCAACACCGCATGCGAACGGATCGCCCCACGGATTGAGAAGCTCACCGGAGGACGCGTCAATCTGCGCATCCTTTCGAACCTGGCGGACCGACGCCTGGCGCGCGCACGCTGCACCATTCCGGTCGAGTCGCTGGCGTTTGAAGAATGGAGCGGCGAACGCGTCCGCGACGGAATACTTGAAGCATATGCCTTTGCCGCGGCCGACCCTTACCGGGCAGCTACTCATAACAAGGGGATTATGAACGGCGTGGATGCGGTCGTGATCGCAACCGGGAACGACTGGCGCGCGGTCGAAGCCGGTGCGCATGCTTACGCGGCGCGCAGCGGAACCTACACTTCGCTTTCGCGCTGGGAGCGTGCCCCCGACGGAGGCCTTGCGGGATTCCTGGAAATGCCGATGGCGGCCGGGATCGTTGGCGGAACCACCCGCGTGCATCCGCTCGCACAAACGGCGTTGAAGATTCTGGGTGTGCAAAGCGCGCAAGAACTGGCGCAGGTGATTGTATCGGTCGGGCTGGCGCAAAACCTGGCGGCGCTTCGGGCCCTAAGCACAGAGGGAATCCAGCGCGGGCACATGCGCCTTCACGCGCGGCAGGTGGCAATTGCCGCCGGCGCGAAAGGCGAGGCGGTGGATAAAGTAGCGCAGCGGTTGGTGGAAGAGAACGCGATCCGCATCGACCGCGCGGAAGCATTGGTCCAGGAGCTGCGCTGAATACCGATGACCAACACAGCGGAAATCCAAGCCGAACCGAAATCCAGCGCGCCGATCATGCGGCCGGCGCGTAAAACGGGCATAACCGGCTACGGAGCCTACATCCCGCGCTATCGGCTGCCGGGTAAAGAGATTTCCCGCGTGTGGACCGAGGGCAATACGCCGCCGATCGTCGCGGAAAAATCTGTTCCGGGGCTGGACGAGGATGTGGTCACCATGTCCATCGAGGCGGCGCGCAACGCGCTGGCACGGGCCGGCATCGCGCCGCAGAAGATCGGCGCCGTATGGGTTGGTTCGGAATCGCATCCGTACGCGGTCAAGCCCACTGCGTCGATCGTGGGAGAGGCAATCGGCGCCACGCCGAATCTCCTGGCGGCGGATTGGGAGTTCGCCTGCAAAGCCGGAAGCGAAGCGATGCAGGCCGCCATGGGCATGGTCGGCTCGGGCATGGTCGATTATGCGCTGATCCTCGGCATGGATGCGGCCCAGGGACGGCCGGGCGATGCGCTCGAATACACCGCCGGCGCAGGCGGCGCGGCGTTCCTGATCGGTCCGGCGGAAGAGGCCCTCGCGGTCATCGAGGCTTCCTATTCCTACGCCACCGACACGCCGGATTTCTGGAGGCGCATCGGCGCGAATTATCCCTCGCACGGGCAGCGCTTCACCGGCGAACCGGCGTACTTCCGCCATACGCTCGCCGCGGGGGGCGCGCTGCTCTCTGCCACCGGCACCAAGCCCGGCGACTACCGCTATGCCGTGTTCCACCAGCCGAATCCGAAATTCCCGCAGCGCGCCGCGGAGACGCTGGGCTTCACCAAGGAACAAATCAAAACGGGATTGCTCGCGCCACAG
>JBEKLP010000073.1:0-12422 GCA_050010135.1 Anaerolineales bacterium | reverse complement strand
ACCATCCACAGATCCTCTTCCGCGTCGTGGTAGAGGTTGTCGGCGAACTTCGGCAGCTGGCCCGCGGCGAACAGCGCTTCGCCGCGCACCATGAAGGGCGGATACACTTCCCGGTATCCTTGGCGGACATGCAGGTCGACCATCCAGGAGATCAGCGCACGCTGCAACCGCGCCCCCACGCCGTGCAGGACATAGAAACGCGTGCCGGTCATCCGCGCCCCTTGTTCAAAATTGATAATCCCCAGCGCCGGCCCCAGGTCCCAGTGCGCTTTGGGTTCGAAGGCGAACTTCTTGATTTCGCCCGAGGTCCGCAGGACGACGTTTTCGCTTTCGTCGCGGCCGACGGGCGTGCGCGGGTCGGGCAGGTTGGGGATTGCGGAAAGCGCCCGGTGCAGATCTTCCTCGACCGTGCGCACTTCCTCATCCAGCGCCGCGATCCGGTCGCCGACCTGTTTCATCCCGGCGATTTTCACTTCGCGTTCGGGGGAATCCTTCAGCGTGCCGATCTCCTTGCTTGCGGCGTTGCGCTCGGCCTTCAGCGTTTCCACCTCGCCCAGCAGCGACCGACGGCGTGAGTCGGCCTCGAGTGCGGCATCCAGCGGCGCCTCGGTGTTACGCTGCAGGAGGGACTGGCGGATCTCCTCCGGATGGGACCGGACGTAGTTGATGTCGAGCATGGCTTTCTCCGTGGAGCAACCCCCGCGGCGGGCCTCCGCCGGGATGCGGACGCAAGCGGGCGACTCTTCGCGCAATCTTGAACGGATTATACAGGAGGGAGATACGGCGTCAAGGACGGCCGCGGTAATAATCCAATCCCAGGCGGATTCCGACAATCTGTTAACCGCGGGGGTTGTAAAATGAATGGAGAGATGTTCCCATGGAATATGCGACCGGGATGAAATAGATTGCCATCGCGATAATTTATACTGTAGCCGGGACGGTCCGTCCCGGCTACAATATGCAAATCAAAGCGGTTTTACCATGACCAAAATCCTCTCCAAATCCACGGTCTTGCGGTTTGTCCTGCTCATCGGCATTGTCAACCTGTTTGCCGATCTCACCTATGAGGGGGCGCGCAGCATCACCGGTCCCTTCCTCGGCATGCTCGGGGCGAGCGCGGCGGCCGTCGGCACGGTGGCCGGCTTCGGCGAGTTGGTCGGTTATGCCCTGCGCTCGGTCACCGGATATCTGGCGGATAAAACCCACCGCTATTGGGCGGCGGCCTTCCTCGGGTACGCGATCAACATGCTCGCGGTGCCGGCCCTGGCGCTGGCCGGAAGCTGGCCGATGGCGGCGGCGTTGATGATTGCGGAAAGGACGGGGCGCGCCATCCGCCGGCCTTCCGTAGAAACGATGCTTTCGTACACCGGCCGCAAGATGGGGATCGGCTGGGTGTTCGGACTAAACGAAGCGATGGATCAGGGCGGGGCGACCGTCGGGCCGCTGGTGGTGGCCCTGGTTTTGTATTTGAAAGGGGGATATCGCGAAGCATTCGGGGTTCTGCTCCTCTCCGCGCTCCTCTGCCTGGGAACTCTGACCGCGGCCCGATTTTTGTTTCCCCGCCCGCAGGAATTGGATACCAGGATGCCCGCGCCGCTGCGAACCAAGGGTTATTCCCGCGCGTATTGGTTATACGTGGCAGCCGGGGCGCTCATTGCCGCCGGGTTCGCGGACTTTTCCCTGATCGCGTTCCACTTCCAGAAAGCCGGAAGCGTTTCCGCAATCGGCATTCCCCTGCTTTATTCCGTCGCCATGGCGACCGGGGCGCTGGCCGCGCTCGTGTTCGGGCGCCTGTTCGACCGGCTCGGCATCTCCATGGTCCTGCTCGCGTTTTTCCTCGCCGCGTTTTTCGCTCCGCTTGTATTTCTCGGAGGATTTTCTCTCGCGTTGCTGGGCATGGTGCTCTGGGGGATCGGGATCGGAGCGCAGGATTCGCTCCTCAAAGCGGTGCTGACGGGCGTGACCCCTGTGGAAAAAAGAAGCACGGCCTTCGGCGTCTTCGATACCGGGTTTGGGATCGCATGGTTTCTCGGCAGTGCCGCAATGGGTTTTTTGTATGACGCGTCTCTCCCGGCTTTGATCGCATTTTCGGTCGCATCGCAGCTGGCAGCTCTCCCCGTTTTTCTCCTCGCCAGGAAACGATCGTAACGATTGGTATCGCCCATCGGAACCGGTGGCCCCCGGGTCAACCGGAATCCGGCTCTACGAAATCGTGTCCGGTTGTAGGATAATGCGGACGATATTTTTAGACTACCCGTCCCGGAAGGACTTTACGCATGAACCGTCTGCCCTACATCTTCCGCCTGCGCGAAGTCGTCAACGCCACCGGCGTGAAAATCCGCGTCTCCCAGCGGCTGATCGACAGCGCCCGGCTCGCGCCGGAGGAAGCCTGCCGCCTGCTCGAAAGCGGCCCGAACGGATTGACCGCGGAGGAGGTCGAGGACCGGCGTCGGCGCTACGGCTCCAACGAGGTGGCGCGCGAAAAGAAACGTTCCCTCCCCGCCCGGTTGTGGGATAACGTCAAGAATCCGCTGGTCATCCTGCTCATCGTGCTCGCGTCGGTTTCCTTCCTCACCGGCGACATGCGCGCGACGGCGGTAATCGGCGTGATGGTCGTGCTCGGCGTCGTCCTGCGTTTCTTCCAGGAACTGCGCGCCGATAACGCCGCCGAGCGGCTGCGCGCGATGGTCAAAACCACCGCCACCGTCCTGCATGACGGCGAGAAGCGCGAAATTCCGCTGCAGGAACTGGTGCCGGGGGATATCGTCTACCTTTCCGCGGGCGACATGGTTCCGGCCGATGTGCGCCTTCTCACCGCCAAGGACCTGTTTATCAACCAGGCCGCGCTCACCGGCGAATCGATGCCGGTGGAGAAAACAGCCGCGGCTCCCGCGCCGGAAGTCCAGAATCCGCTCGAGATGGCCGATGTCGCCTTCCTCGGCTCGAACGTCGAAAGCGGGGTCGGAACGGCGCTGGTGGTCCAGACTGGCGTGCAAACCTATTTCGGTTCCATGGCGTCCTCCATCACCGGCCCCCGGATCGAGACGAGTTTCGACAAGGGGATCAACCAGTTCACCTGGCTGATGATCCAGTTCATCGGTGTGATGGTTCCGACCGTATTCCTTTTTAACGGCTTGAGCCGCGGCAACTGGCTCGAGGCGTTTCTCTTTGCCATGGCCGTTGCGGTGGGGCTCACGCCGGAAATGCTCCCGATGATTGTTACTGTCAATCTCTCCCGGGGCGCGATCGATATGGCTTCCAAGAAGGTGATCGTCAAGCGCTTGAACGCCATCCAGAATTTCGGCGCGATGGACGTACTGTGCACCGACAAAACCGGGACGATCACCCAGGGGCGGATCTCCCTTGAGCGCCATCTGGACGTCTCGGGCAACGAAAACGAGGAGATTCTCCATCTCGGGTACCTCAATTCCTTTTATCAGACGGGATTGAAGAATCTACTGGATTTGGCGGTATTGGACCACGTCGGAATCCAAGAGAAAGTGGCGGCGCTGGGCGACTTCCACAAGGTGGATGAGATCCCGTTCGATTTCCAGCGCCGGCGGATGTCGGTGGTGTTGGAGGAAAAGGACGGCCGGCACCTGCTCCTATGCAAAGGGGCGGTGGAAGAGATCTTCGGAATCTGCGACCGCGTGGAGGTGCGCGGAGAGGTGCTGGCGCGCGAGGCGGACCACGACGCCCACCGCCAAAAATTGGTGGATGGACTGAACGGCGAGGGGTTCCGCGTGATTGCGCTGGCGTATAAAGAATTTCCGCCGGGCGTCGGGCCGCGGGAATTTGAAGTGAAGGACGAGTCCGGGCTGATCCTCAAGGGGTTTCTGGCTTTCCTCGACCCGCCCAAGCAGGAGGCTGCCGAGGCGATCAACCGCTTGCGCGCGCTGAACGTCTCGGTCCACATTCTCACCGGCGACAACGAACTGGTGACCAAAACCATCGGCCGCCAGGTTGGGTTGGCGGTGGATAAGGTCCTGCTCGGCCCGGAGATCGAAGGGATGTCGGACGATGCGCTCAAGACGGCCGTGGAGGGGGTGACGATCTTCGCCAAGCTCTCGCCCGCCCACAAGCAGCGGATCATCCAGGCGATGCAGCGGAACGGGCACGTGGTGGGATTCTTGGGCGACGGGATCAACGACGCCCCCGCTTTGCGCGCGGCCGACGTTGGCATCTCCGTCGACAGCGCGGTCGACATCGCCAAGGAGGCGTCCGACATCATCCTTCTGGAGACCAGCCTGACCGTGCTGCAGCAGGGAGTGGAGGAGGGGCGGCGGATTTTTGGAAACATCCTGAAATACATCCGTATGGCGGCGTCCTCGAACTTCGGGAATATGTTCAGCGTGATCGGCGCGAGCCTGTTCCTGCCCTTCCTGCCGATGCTGCCGATCCAGGTGCTGATCAATAACCTGCTCTACGATTTTTCGCAGACGACGATCCCGACCGACACGGTGGACCCGGAATGGCTGATCCGGCCGCGCAAGTGGGAGATCGGCAACCTGCGGCGGTACATCCTCTTCATCGGGCCGATCAGCTCGATCTTCGACTACGCAACGTTTTTCGCGATGCTCTACGTTTTCCACGCGTGGACCAATCCGGCCCTGTTCCATACGGGATGGTTTGTGGAGAGCATTTTCACCCAGACGCTGATCATCCACGTCATCCGCACGAATAAAATTCCTTTTCTGCAAAGCCGCGCGAGTTGGCCGCTGATCGGCACGTCGCTGGCGATCATCGCGATCGGGGCATGGCTGACCGTCTCGCCGCTGGCCGGAACCCTCGGGTTCGTCCCGCTTCCGGCGATGTATTGGCCCATTCTGGGATTGATGCTGCTGGCGTACGTGATCCTGACGCAAGGGGTGAAGACCTGGTTTATCCGGCGGTTCGGTGAGGCGTAGGAAAATAATAAAAAACACTATAGCTTACGCCCTTGTTTCGGCGCCCTTTCGTACACTGGAGAATATAACAAAACCCGCTTATACTTTTTGCTTATAAGTATTACTTTCCCATATTGAGGGGAATAATTAATTCTGAATTCGGATATAATAGAAAGATGGATATAAATACTACCCTTATTCTATTTATTTCGCTAATACTGGGATTCGTAATGGCTATTATTATTGAATATTTTAGAACAAAAACTCTATTGAAGAAAAAGGCAATAAGAGATGAATTATTGCACAAGGCAGTAAACAAAGAACAATTAGAAATAATAAATGAAGCATTATCTACGATAAAAGGGATAAAAAATGAAGAAAGAAATAGTGTTCTCCGGATATGGGGTTATGTTTCTGCAGAAGAAAACAAAACGAAGGACGATTGGCCCTTAAATTTGATCACCCAACAAATTGAAGAAGATAACAGACTGCAAGTTGAAAAATATTTACAACCACTTAAAAATAGATTGGAGGAAATTGAAAGTCGGTTTCCCAAAAAAAGTACAATCGAAAAATTGGCATTAGTAAATGATGCAATATTGGCAACCAAAATAGAGACACTGACTGAAGAAATTGGTAAATTGGATAAACGAATACTAAATAAGTGGGATGTCGCTTTAATTGTTTTCGAAGTCATTCTGGCAGTAATTGCAATTGGGACTTTAATATTCACTGCATTACAATATCTAGCTACTAAAGCTGCTCTATAATAAGACATTCAGTAAAGCAAAAATTATTACTTATCAAAGCAAACCATTAGTAAATAACCAGTTCTTAAGATAGGTCAAAGGAATAATGGCTTGCATGGCTTATATCATCATTGGGCAAGACCATACTTACGCATTCTCATCTCGAATGCCTTATCTCCGCCCTCCATTACGGCCTTAATATGACGGACAATATCGTCATCATCAATTGATGCCTGGGCGCATATTACGCACTCCTTTCGAGATGGAGACTCGCACACTACTACTTGTTCAGCATCACCAGAAACCGGAACGTTCGGGTTATGAGTGGCAACAATAATCTGGCGTTGTTCTTTTAGATCACGTAACACATCTACAAGAAGATCGAACACGAGCTTGTTGTCTAGATTGTCCTCTGGTTGGTCAATTATAAGAGGAGTACTACCTTCAATTAGGATCAGAGGAATCAATGCACTGCACCGTTGACCCGGAGATAGGAACTCAATCGGAGTACTGTAAAGAGAGATTCGTGGGTTATCTTCAATTTCCACTAACTCGAGTCCTAAGAGTACTTCAAGCCGATAAGGATCAGGATAGATCTGAATGCTGGAACCATCCCAGAATGGGGAAAGAAATCTCCAAACTTTATCGGAATCCGGCATCTCAATATGCTCGAAATCACTTACAGGCCAAGTATGAAGAATATCTCCATTCGAAGAATGCTCAACGAGAAGGTCTCCTTCTTGGACAATCGGACTCTCTGGAATATATTCGATTATTTCATTTTCATCTTGCCGTCGACGTATGTATGAGATGCGAAGATCTATTGCTTCAGTAATATTTCCAAGGAAAAGGGAAACAAAAGTAAACGGAGTAAACTTTTTAGCGTAATATGCAGGGTAATTACGGCTTAACCAATGCAAATCGATACGTTTAAGAAGACCTTCATTCCTACTCGATCCTTCTCTGCGACCAAGGGCGTTTTTAAAATCAGTAATATCTCCAGCTTCCTCCATAATAACTTCAACTTCACCTGCAGCAGGTATGGATCGAAGCTTTTGTGAAATGTCTTTTGTCTTCGCCTGACGAGCTAGGAATAATGAATGACGGGCAGATAAGAATCTTGGAATTAACGTTGAACGCCGTGATTCAATAAGTATTTGGAAGTCTCTAAAGTTCTGGTCGATCTGAGTTTCAGATGAGGCGATATCGGCTAGTCTCTCTGTAAGGTCCCTCCGTCTCGCAAGAGCAGCCTTAAAATCTGGTTGACCAGATGCTTCTGCAATAGTGTTTAGGCGAGCTTCGATAACTCCCTTCTCTTGTTCGAGAGTTTTAAGACGATTTTCAAGTATAGTGATAATAGCGTCATATTTTGCGATGAGATCATCATATGTTTTTTGAACAGCTGGTGCAATTTGTTTTATTGATTCGACAATTTTTAGGAACCAAGGATAGTTATTCATATCAATCGGTGTATCAGATACAGACAAAAGTAGTTCGTCGGCGAGATTTCTTTTTATCGCGTCTTTTAGAAATAAAGACCGGTTTCTTGTAATGGCATCGCGAATCGAAGAAACCGTTGTAATTGATTTTTGATTGGAATCGAATTCTACAAACGCCTTATCCAGATCTGGTTTGGATAGGTTAGTCAACTCAGCACGTAACTCCGCTGCGGATGAGATAAGTGGTAGCGTTGAAGATATATTTCGAGCATGTAATACCAATTCTTGGCTATTTTGACGTAATGCTTCGATTGAGGAATTAATTGAGATCTTTAATGCATCGTAGTTGGGGATAGTGCGATCGAGTAGAGCAAGTTGCTTTCTACGACTATCAGATAACTCTTCAATCTCACTCCAACCATAGATTTCAGCACGGATCCTTTCAGATGAAGGGAGGGAGATTTCAGTAAGAGGCGATCCGTCTGGACGGAAACAGGCTGGATGGTCTTCACCAAATCGTCTTTTTACTACAAAAATATCCCCATCATTCTCGTCTTGATATAAGAGCTTAACCTCAGTGTCTCGGAGAGTGAAAGCTAGGCGTCCATCGATAGCATCGATGAGTTTCTGCGGGAGAGGAGGAAGTGGGATTCCAAGAACATACCTTACTGCCTCAATAACCGCCGACTTTCCTGTACCTCTTCCACCAATAAGAGTACTTAAATTGTCGGAAAAGCCTATTACTTGGCTATTAAACGATCCTCCCTCGAAAGAAATTCCGAGGATCTTCTTCGGCTTTTTCGTTGGTACTGTAGTATCGTATCTAATTCTCGCTTCTGGATCCTTTAGGGCCCTCTTGATGCCATCAAGGTCAAAGCTGGATAGTTTGATATATGTAGCATGACATTGGCAACCAAGGTCCACTATTGTGTGAGCGTCAGAAGCGATGATGCATGGGAATGGTGAAAGGTTCACCTGCGCAACATGATCACCGCGATAATGTTTAGCTTGCTCAATATCTTGTATTTGGATAGCATCAAATTTTATATCTTCAAGGAAAGCTAGATATTTATTTTGGACCTCATCGTCGAGGGGATGAAGGGAATCGGAAAGGCGTTGGAGAAGCGTATTTTCATCAGGCAATAATGGTTTGCGAGTTGCTTTATCCTTGAGGTAAATTCGCAGATGGTTCTTTTGTAGCCAATCAACATTCTGGGAGTGAACCATTGTACGTATTCCCTTGTCACTACTTACATGAGCTGCAATAGATATGCCACCAAGACGTTTAATCGTGTCAATTATTTGAGGAATGGGTTGATTTGTGAACGAGTTGGCGTCTCTTTTAGCTGGTTCGGGCATTCCACATCCAGCAGGAAAGACCTTGTCTATTTGACTCGTGGGGGTACCTTGTGGAAAGATCGCTAAAATATGGACTTGGGAAGATGGAAAAAGATTCGTTTGCGCGGAAATCTCAATTCCCGGCAGGACCATCAAGGTGTTATCTGAATTGGCTGACAGTCTTTCGGCCATTACAGATTTGTTATGATCGGTTATCGCGATTATTCGAAGAGAGTGCTCCTTTGCGCGACAGAGGAGTTGTTTTATAAACTCGTCTGGGGTTTGACGGAGTCCTATTTCACTCTTGGGGATTTCCTTTACGAAGCCGGTCTTTGAATGAACTGAAGGAAAATCATATGAATCAATTGTATGAAGATGGAGGTCGGTGCGGACAAAAACAGCGGAACGAGCCCGGGAAGCTTGGATGAATTCAATAAGCGGTTGGTAAGTGAATGGTTCTTCCATTTGTGGTTGGTCCCCCATAAAGACGAGCGGATAAGCTAGAGACAAACCTTATATTAGTATATCCCCGAGAGCCGATTTGATGCAACAATCATTTTAAAATAGCGGAGAAAAAGCTAAAAAATACTATGTTACATATATTCCAGATCACTTATTTTCCATTATCAAATACTTTATAAATTTCCCGGAACAGGCGTGTCGTTGACAATATCCTCGATCAGCGTTTTCGGTGCGATCCCTTTGAGGCGGGCCGACGGGGAAAGTAACAAACGGTGGGCCAGCACCGGAATGGCGACGGCTTTAACGTCGTCGGGCATCACGTAATCCCGTCCGGCGATGACGGCGCGCGCCTGGGCCGCGCGGGCCAGCCCGAGGCTGCCGCGCGGACTGGCGCCGAGGTGCACGTCGGGAAGGGTCCGCGTGCGCCCCACCAGATCCACCAGATAACGGCGGATACCGGGTTCGACATGAACCTCGCGCACCGTCTTTTGCGCCGCCACCACTTCCGCCGCGGAAGCGATCGGTTCGAGGCTTTCGATCGGATGACGGAGTTGCTGGCTTTCGACCACGCGTTCCTCCTCGACCGCCGGCGGATAACCCAGGCTGATCCGCATCAGGAAGCGGTCTAGCTGAGCTTCGGGGAGGGGAAAGGTGCCCTCGTGCTCGACCGGGTTTTGCGTCGCCAGCACCTGAAAAAGCTCCGGCAGCGCATGGGTCACGCCGTCCACCGTTACCTGGCGTTCTTCCATCGCCTCCAGCAGGGCGGATTGGGTCTTCGGGGTGGCGCGGTTGATCTCGTCGGCCAGGACGATCTCGGCCATCACCGGCCCCGCCCGGAATTCGAATTCGCGCGCCTGCGGGTTCCAGATCGAGACGCCGGTGACGTCGCTGGGGAGCATGTCGGGGGTGAACTGCAGCCGGTTGAACGAACACCCCAGCGAACGGGCGATGGACTTTGCCAGCATCGTCTTGCCCACACCGGGGACGTCTTCAATCAGCAGGTGCCCCTGGGCGAGCAACCCGGCGACGGCCAATTCGATCTCGCTGCGTTTGCCGTAGATGACGAGACTGATGTTCTCAATCAGGCGGATGGATAGTTCGTGTGCGGAATCCATATGGTTTAATACCGAAGGATACCATAATCCGTGCGGGAGAGTAATTGGTTCGGTTGCCTTTAAAACCGGAAGCCACCTGATCTCAAGAAAAGGGATTCCTTTTTTTGCGTCAGTCCCGTGCGGGAAGGGGGATTCGTGCTTTCAAGGTCGACCCTTTGCCGGTGCTGCTGATAATCTCAAGCGTACCCCCGGCCTGCCGGGCGCGTTCGCGCAGTCCGGTCAACCCATAATGCCCCATGCGTTCCATATCCCGGGCGGGATCGAACCCAATCCCGTCGTCGCCGATCTCAATCTCCAGCACGTCCCCGCTGCTCCGGATGGAAACCCGCGCGTGGTGCGCCTGGGCGTGGCGGGCGATGTTGGTCAACCCCTCCGCGACTGTCCGGAAGACAAAATCCCGGACCGTCTCGGACAGAGATTCGGGAAGTGACAATTCGAGCGTGCAGGGCACTCCCGTGGAGGAAATGAAATGTTCCACCTCGTCGGGAATCGCCTGCGTCAAATCGTCGGGCAGACGGCCGCGCAGGCCGTCGATCGCCCGGCGGGATTCGGCCAGCGTCGCCCGGGCGCGGGTCATCGCCTGCTGAACGATTGTCTGCGCCCGTTCGGGGCGGCCGCCGCTCAGATGAGAATCCGCGGCTTCGAGCTGCAGCACGAGCCCGGCCAGCCCCTGGGCCAGGGTGTCGTGCAGTTCGCGGGCCATACGCTGCCGTTCGGTGGTCAGCGTCAGATCCTCGATCCGGTCGGCGTATTCGGTCAGCCGGCGGTTGGCTGCCTCCAGTTCGAGGGCGAGCCGCTGAGCTTTTTCGCGCGCCGCACTCTGCCGCGAGTATAGCACGACGTAGATCACCACGAAGACGGCCATCGGGATGATCGCAAGCGCCCACCAGGCCATCCCCGTTCCCCGGGTGATCAAATAATAATTCGCGGCCGAGACCGCCAGCACCCCCAATACGCCCACCGCAATGCGGCGCACGGACCGCAGTAGTCCCACTGAAACCCCGACCAGCCCGAGGTACAGTCCCAGCAGCGGGCCGATCGACGACGCCAAGGTGGATAGGACGAATACGAAGGCCGTTTGGATGCCGAGGTACAGCCAAATATTCCATCGCTTCACGATCCACCAGGCAACGGACCAATGCAGCCCAAGGTGGATGATGAAGAGAATGGTGAAGACCGTCAGCGGGAGGGGCGACCGCAGCCGCGGCGCGGAGACGATCGTCCAGATGTAGATGAAGGCAAAGATAAAAGTCAGGAACAGCATGAACGGCGATTCCGAGACCGGATACCAGGCGGACAACCGTTTCAGGATCGAAGCGCGGTTCTTTTTCACAGATCTATTTTACTCCGGGGAATCATCGCTTCTATTGTCCGGCCGGACAGTGTCCGAACGGACAGGGCGTTCGACCCGGTTGACCGATGCCGAACCGGCGGTAATCGCGTATATTGTTGGAGATGGATTGGTCGGAAGGTATCCCGAAAAACGGATTCACAACCTTCCATCGTATAATCAACGGATTTTAACCCTGTAAAGAGGAGCCAACATGAACGGATATGCCATTGAGGTCAATGATTTGCACAAAAATTTCGGCGACGTCCAAGCCGTGGAAGGCGCCAGCTTCAAGGTCCAACAGGGGGAAATCTTCAGCCTGCTTGGGCCGAACGGGGCGGGGAAAACCACCATCCTCTCGCTGCTTTCCTGCCTGCTGCACCCGGCCGGCGGCGACGCCGTCGTGATGGGGCATTCGATCCGCAAAGACCCGATGGGCGTCAAATCCGTGCTGGGCGTAGTTCCGCAGGAGATCGCGCTGTATGAGGATATGTCCGCCCGCGAGAACCTGAATTTCTGGGGCAAGATGTACGGGTTGCGCGGCGAAGCGCTCCAGACGCGAGTGGCCGAAGTGCTCGAGGTCATCGGCCTGACGGATAGGGCCAACGATTTTATAAAAAAATATTCCGGCGGGATGAAGCGGCGGGTCAATATCGGCGTGGCCCTGCTGCACAAGCCGCAGGTTATTTACATGGACGAGCCGACCGTGGGCATCGATCCGCAGTCGCGGCGCAGCATCCTCGACAACGTCATCACCCTGAAGAACAAAGGCATGACCGTGTTGTACACCACCCATTATATGGAAGAGGCCCAGGAGCTCTCCGACCATATCGCCATCATGGATCACGGCAAGATCATCGCCAGCGGAACCAACGAGGAACTGGTCCGGATCGTCGGTGCGCTGGACCGCATCACCGTGACGATCAACGCCGAATCCGCGCGGGTGATCGATGGGTGGAAAACCGTCCAGGGCGTTAAAAAGATCACGGCCGAAGACGGGACGCTCACGATCCTGGCCGACGACAGCAACCGGGTTCTGCCGCGCCTGTTCGAAGCGGCCGCCGCCGGCGGGGTGCGGATCACCTCCGTGAACGTCCAGGAAC
>JBEKLP010000072.1:0-13099 GCA_050010135.1 Anaerolineales bacterium | reverse complement strand
GCCTGCGGCCTCGGACAGCGATGTTGCGCGCAGTTCCTGGGTGAGTTTAATCCTATCTCGATCAAGATGGCCAAGGCGCAGGGGATCTCTCTCAATCCGGGTGAGATAACCGGCATTTGCGGACGCCTCCGCTGCTGCTTGGTCTATGAGTACGATCAATACGCCGAGGCACGCCAGCTGCTTCCCAAGCGCGGCAAACGCGTACAAACTCCGAGAGGGGTGGGCCGAGTGGCCGAGGTCTTCCCGTTGCGCGACGGCGTCCTGGTGGATTTTGGCGAAGAGGCTGGAACGGCCGAATTCAACCGGGAAGACGTCCACCTGATCGACGAAACCACTACTCCATCCTCGACCCGCGAAGAAACCGGTGCCGCGGAAATGGACAAATCGAAGAACGATAAACCACCCGCGGACGAAAGACCCACGGGAAGATAACCCGTCCCGTTCTCCATCCTCTCCCTCGGAAGATCTTGGCTATGCCTTCCGTTTTGTCCCAGTTGTTCCGCAGACCTCCGGGTACCGGATGGTTGATCCTTTCCGGGGGATTACCAACCGACGACCATGTCCAACGGGCCCTGGCGTTAGTGGAACACGCCGGAACGGCAATCGCCGTTGTTCCAACCGCTGATTTTCTCGGAATGGCAGAAGAAGCTCTCGATCCTTGGATAGCTTTGACCGGATGGAGTGGAGGAGCGGTTGATTGCGGTTCTCCCGACATTGTGGAAGAGGAAGTTTCCGAAGCGACTCTGATCCTTCTTCCCGACGGTGCGGCGGCGAACCTGTATGTCGAAGCCTTGGGACAAACCGACGCCGGGGAATTTCTGCTTTCCGCATTGGACGGGGGTGCGGTCATTGTCGCCGCAGGATCGGCGGCGGAGGCGATGGGCGAGCTGATCGCGGAGCCTGATGCCGACCGCCTTCCCGATCTTCCCGGCGGGGATGACGGCCACCGCGCCGGATCCCCGGCGTTGGGATGGGTCCCGGCCGCGATCATCCAATCGCACTTTTCCGCAGGCATACCCATCCCCGCCTCCCTCAAACGCAAGGAATTTTTTCGGCTCGGTCTTCCGGATGGGGTGTCGCTCGCGCTGGGTCCGGGGGACGAACGCGAGATCTGGGGCGAGGAGAAGCCCGTAATCACTTTTCGCGGCTGGTGGAACACATGAATCGCGGCGTCGAACCGGGCATCTCTCCGCAACGGGTCGTTTCCCTGGTGCCTTCCACGACCGACAGCATGTTCACTTTGGGATTAGGGCGCTTTTTGATCGGCGTCACGGATTATTGTCCGTTGCCGGAGAATCAAACCGGGTTCCAACGGATCGGGGGGCCAAAGGATGCGCATGTGGAAGAAATCATCGACCTCCATCCGGAGATGGTTTTTGCCAATGCGGAGGAAAATCCAGAATCCCTGATCGCCGCGCTGGAACAATCCGGTTTGCGGGTGTGGGTTGCATTTCCCAAAAAAGTACGGGAGGCCGTTTCGGACCTGCGGGACCTGGCAATGATGTATGCTTCCGAAACCGCGCTGCAAAGCGTTGTCTGGCTTGACCGCGCCGTGGATTGGCTCGAGGGATCCAGACCGCAAAAAACGATGCGGGTGTTTTGTCCGATTTGGCGGGAAGGCCCGGCGGAAAAACCCGAGCGGTGGGTGACATTGAACGGCGATACCTATGCCAACGATTTGCTCTCCCTCTGCGGCGCGGAAAACGTTTTCGCCGATCGGACGAGTTCAAGATATCCCCCGGTAACCCCGGAAGAAGTGATCGTGGCCGATCCGGAAATCATCCTGCTCCCCGACGAACCCTTTGCCTTTGCGGAAGAGGATGTCTTCTTCCTTCTCAGGGATATGCCTTCCATCCGGGCGGTGCAGCATCAAAAGATCCGGCGCGTGGATGGCCGGTTGCTTTTCTGGCACGGGACGCGATTGGGCGAGAGCATCCGCATTCTGCCCGAGTGGTTTAAACCATGACGGAGCCGGCTGGAGCGGAGCTTGTGCCGGAATGGAAGCAAGGGGGAATTCCCTGAACTCCATTTCACCCGACAGATAAATCCAAAGACCATTGCCATGAGAAAAAAAATGAAGAACGCGTTCGTTGGGGTCGTTGCACTGCTGCTTCTTCTCGGCGGATGCGGCGTGTTGTATCGGGTGAACCTTACGTTTGCGAAGCAGAACCCCGGCGGAAACGATTTCCTTGCCCGTTGGATGGGCGCCCGTTTTTTTCTGCAAGGCGTCCAGCCCTACGACGATAGAGTAGGCCTCGCGACACAACAGTGGATATACGGGCATGCGGCGGATCCCAGCCGGGGAGAGGATCTTTCCCGGTTCGCCTATCCGCTCTATGCGATGATTTTCTTCGGCCCGTTCGGCTTCTTCGATTTCACGACTGCGCGGGCGCTATGGATGACCGTGTTGGAGATGAGCACGGCCGCGTTTGCGCTGCTCACGGCCGCGATTGCCGGATGGGAATCGCAGCGAGGAAAAACGGTGGTGTGGATTCTCTTTGCCCTGTCCGGGTATTTCGGAATACGCGCGATTATCAATGGTAATCCCGTCGTTATCGTCGGTCTGTTCTTGGCATCCGCGATTTTTCTTTTCGGCAAGGGTTTCCCCCTGCAGGCTGGCATCGTATTGGCCTTTGCCACCATCAAACCACAAATCGCGATTTTCCCGATCCTCTGGTTGGTCCTCTGGTGCCTTTTCCAGAAACGATATTCCCTTCTCATTTCTTTTGGCGGCACGCTGGCAGTGCTCATCGGCGCCAGTATGCTGTTGGTTCCGAATTGGATCATGCTCAACATCCGGGAAATTATTGCTTACCCTGCATATACGGAACCCGGGACCCCCTCGGCCGTTTTTGGATTGTGGTTCGGAGAAACGGGGAAGGCGGCGGGATGGATATTTTCCCTCCTGTTACTCTCAGGGTTGCTTTGGATTTGGGCGAAAAACTTAAAGGGTTCCTGCCAGAACTTCCTCTTCATCATGGGTATCACCATAAGCGTTGCGCCTTTACTGGGTATTCCCTTTGATCCGGGGAATGAATATCTGCTGCTTCTGCCGATCGCGCTTGGAATATCGATATGGAAGGATTCCTCGTGGAAAAATATCATACCGTGGGCGCTAACGCTGGCCGCGATTTTCTTCGGCCTATGGATGATTTTTCTGTTTACGGTACAAAAGGGAACGCAGCCGGTACAAAACCCGATTCTGCTTTTCCCGCTCCCGGTTTTTCTATTGGCCTGGTTTGCGCTTTTGTCTATCAGGAACAAACGCTCCCTGCCTGCCGGATAAAATAAAGCAAACACCCGGAAATTTCCGGGTGTTTGCTTTATTTTATCGGTTCCCCAGCGTATGCAGCAATAAAAAGTTCGGCGGTCCCTTCAATTCCATCGGCAAGGATGAGACCAAGATGACCTGTTCGCCGGGGTGGACAGGGCCGGATTTTAGCAGCGCGGATTCCACGCAGCCCACCATGTCTTCCACCGAACTGGCCGGGGGAACCAATGATGGGACGACGCCCCACAACATGGACAGACGGTTATACGTGGCCGGATTGGGTGTAAAGGCCAGAATCGGGGCGGACGGCCTAGCCTTCGACATCAGCCGGGCCGATCTGCCCATTTGGGTAAAAACGGCGATTGCCGCAACTTTCCGGTCTTTGCCCAATTCCGCGGCGGCGCGGGCCAGCGCCGTGGGGTGATCGCGTAATTCCCCGGAAGGATATCCCTTCCAACGGCCCCATTCCTCCAAATGCTTTTCGGCATCGCGCAGGATCGACGCCATCATCTGGACCGTTTCGACGGGATACGCGCCGATCGCCGTTTCGGCCGATAGCATGACCGCGTCGGTTCCATCGAACACCGCGTTGGCAACATCGGAAGCTTCGGCGCGCGTGGGCTGCGGGTTGGTGATCATGGTCTCCAACATCTGGGTTGCGGTGATCACCAGCTTGGATTTGCGGTTCGCGGATTGGATGATGTTCTTCTGGATGCTCGGGACGTCCTGCAGCGATGTCTCCACCCCCAAATCCCCGCGGGCCACCATCACCCCGTCCGCCGCCTCAAGAATATCATCCAATTGCGCGAGCGCCTCGCGCCGTTCCAGCTTCGCGATAATCGGCAACCCGGTTTGGGAAGGATCCGTTGCCAGGATAAAATCCCGAACTTCGGCTATATCGTCTGCTTTCCGGACAAACGAGATGGCCACCGCATCGATTCCCTGCTGTAATCCGAAGGCGAGATCCAGTTTGTCTTTTTCAGTCAATGCGGGAACCGCCAAGCGCACGCCCGGAAGGTTGATTCCTTTATGGGGCAGGAGTGTGCCTCCCCGTTCCACGCGTGTGTGAATATCGCTGCCCTCCGCTTTCTCCACCAGAAGGATCAGGCGGCCGTCGTCCAGCAGGAGCCGGTCTCCCGGGTGGACGTCCTGGGGCAGCGATTTCCAGGATATAGATACCTCATGCTCATCGCCGGGAACGTCGCGGGCAGTCAGCGTGTAGGTTTGACCGTCCCGCAGAACCGCTTTGCCCGCCTGCAGGGCGCCGATGCGAATTTTTACCCCCTGTAAATCCTGCAGAATGGCCACCGGCTGATTGAATTCAGAGGCGGCACTCCGGATCAGGCGGATACTTTCGACGTGATCCGTGTATTCACCGTGGGAAAAATTTAACCGGGCGACGTTCATTCCCGCCCGCATCATATCGAGGAGGATTTCACGCTTTTGGCAGGCAGGCCCGATCGTGGCGACGATCCGCACCCGCTGATAACCGGACATTTCTTCGTTCATGACGGACATCCAATCTTTTCTAGAGATGGTAGAGTTCGTGCGCCCGGCGCGCGAGCTCTTCGCGAAAATCCGGATGCGCTATGTCGATCAACGCGCGCGCCCGCTGGCGGATGTTCCGGCCGTACAGGTGCGCCGCCCCGAATTCCGTGACCACGGTGTGCACGTGGTTGCGGGTGGTCGTCACGCCCGCGCCGGGCGTCAGCGTGGGGACAATCCGGCTCACCAGCGTCCCGTCGCTGCGGCGGGTGGTGGAGGGCAGCGCGATGATCGCGCGTCCGCCCTTGGAGCGGGAGGCGCCGTAGATGAAATCCAATTGTCCGCCCACGCCGGAATAGAAACGGGTGCCGATGCTGTCGGCGCAAACCTGGCCGGTAAAGTCGACCTCGATTGCAGAATTGATCGCAATCATATTCTCGTTGCGGGAAATTACGAACGGGTCGTTCACATATTCAATGGGATACAGTTCCACAAACGGGTTGTCGTCCACAAAATCGTACAGCCGCCGGGTTCCAATGAGGAATCCGCTGATGATCTTGCCTGGATGAAGGGTTTTTCGGGCGTTGGTAATCACGCCTTCATCGGCCAGATCGCCCACGCCGTCGCAGATTAATTCGGAATGGATGCCCAGATCCTTCTTGTCGCGCAGATCCCGCAACACGGCGTTGGGAATTTCGCCGATCCCTGTTTGCATGGTGGCCCCGTCCTCGATCAGGGGCGCGATATACGAGGCGATCTTCAAACTAATCTCGCTGGGTTCGCCCATTGAGACTTCCGTCAGTTCGTAGGAGACGGGCACCAGATAATCAATCTGCGAGATATGCAGCAGGGTATCCCCCAGCACGCGGGGCATATGGTCGTTCACCTCGGCGATCACCAAATGGGCTTGCGACGCGGGCGTCTTCACCATCCCGCTTTCGACACCGAGGCTCACAAACCCGTGTGCGTCCGGCGGGCTGACATGCAGCAGCGCGACGTCCAGGGAAAGAATCCCCTTCCGGTATAGGTTGGGAAACTCCGAGAGGAACACCGGGGTGAAATCCGCGCGGCCGTCGTTTACGGCGGGCCGTACGTTCTCGCTAATGAACATGGAATTGACGCGCAGATGGCCTTCCATGGCCGGGGAGACGTAATCGTCTGGACAAAAGGTGAGCACCTGGTCGATTTCCACATTCTGGATGCGCGGCGCGCGGCGAACCAGCGCCTTGAGCAGCACTTTGGGCACGGAGCAATTTCCGGTCATGAAGACGCGGTATCCGCTTTCGATCATTTCCACGGCCCGATCGCCGTCGACTACTTTATGCGGATACCGGGTTTTCCAGTCAAAAGCCATGCAGACAATTCCCTCCAGGCGTGGTTGAGGATGGGTTCAGGGTTTTTCCGGATGGATGAACAGTTCTGCTGTTCGAAGGCGGCGCCATGGATGGAACCTATGCCTCCGGTGCCAGCAGATATTGCAGGATTGCCTTCTGAGCGTGCAGACGGTTTTCCGCCTGCGGGAAGATCAACGAGCGGGGCCCGTCGGCCACTTCGTCGGTGATTTCTTTTCCGCGATGAGCCGGCAAACAGTGCAGAACGACAACTTCGGGTTTTGCCTTCCGCAGCAGGGAAGCATTGATTTGATATCCCGAAAAGGCCTTTTCGCGCTGCAAGGTTTCCTCTTCCTGCCCCATGCTGACCCAGGCGTCGGTGTACAAAATTTCCGCGTCATCCGCCGCCTGTAAGGGTTCGCGCAGGATACGGATCCGGCTGCCGTGAGCGGCGGCGTCCTTTTGACATTCCGCAATCACATCTTCCGAAAGCGAATAACCTTCCGGCGAGGCGATCGAAAAATTTATCCCGAGTTTGGCACACCCTTGCAAAAGTGAGACCGCCACATTGTTGCCGTCTCCGATATATGCTAGGGTTAACCCCTTTAAGTTCGAAAAATGTTCTTTCAGGGTCAGCAGATCGGCCATCGCCTGGCAGGGATGGTCGTGATCCGAAAGTCCGTTGATCACCGGAACCCGGGAGTAATTCGCCAATTCGAGAATGTGTTCGTGCGCGAAGACACGCGCCATGATGGCGTCGACATAACTCGATAGCACCCGGCTGACATCTGCAACGGATTCCCTTTGGCCAAGCCCGATTTCGTTTGGAGAAAGGTACAATGCGTCGCCTCCGAGATGGCGCATGGCCATGTCGAACGATACCCGCGTGCGCAGGCTGGGTTTCTGGAAAATCATCCCCAGGACTTTGCCCCGCAGGGATGGCCGGTTTCCGCCCTGTGAGTGTTCCCGCTTCAACCGGACCGCCAATTGGAGGAGTTTTTCAATCTCTTCGGAAGAATAATCCGTCAGACTCAGAAAATGGTTTGGCATTTTCCACCCGGTTCCTGTTGCCGTCGGGAGGAAAGTATAGCACAAGGAATTGCGAACGGATGGAATCGAAAAACCGTTGCCGAATTCTCCCGTAGTGCGGATCGGAATAGTTTTTCCGGAAATGGATGTTATTTATCACGTGGGGTGGAGAAGGGGATTGGGTCGGAAGCCGCACTCTCCAACGGAGGATGGGCCTCTGAGGGCGTAGGGGGCGGGGTGCCTGAGACTAGGGCTTCACGGACCAATTGTTCGGGGGATTTGGGTTGCAGCCAGGCCAGCCAGCCGGAACCTGGAGCCAGGCGGGTGGGGATGGAAGGCTCGCGAACTCCGAGCAGGATGCTGCCGGACATCAACAACGCGCCCAGCCATTGGGCCAGGCTCAAATGCTCGCGCAGGAAAGTGAGGGCGAAGAAGATTGTCACCAGCATTTCGCCTAGACCGATCAAGGACGTCTGCAAACCGCCGAGGTGCTTGACCCCGACGAAGAGTGTCAGGCGGGAGATAAGAATCGCCAGCGTCATTCCGCCCAATGCAAACCAGGAAAGCTGCGAATGCGTTTGACCGAAGGACGAATTAAAGAGCAGCACCGGAAGCAGAACCGCGGAGGACGCCACGAGAGTGTAGAAGGTGACCGTCAGCGCCGGAACCTCGTACAACACGCGCTGGTTAATCGGCAAATGCAGGGCATACAGCGCGGAGGCAGCCAGCATGAGCAGGACCCCGATGAAATCTACGCGATGGTCGCCGGTCGATGTGATTAAAACAATTGCGGGAATGGCGATCGCCAGACGGACCATGCTGAGCCGTGAGGGTTGGGATCCGTCCAGGAGTAAAAACAGCGCGACAAACCCCGGATATAAGGAATAAATAATCGCCCCCAGGCCGGTATCGATCCGGGTGATCGCGCTGTAATAAAAAAGCGCTCCCAGCGCGTTGATCCATCCGGCCAGCAAACAGCCGATTAATCCTATCGGGTAGATCTGGAGTAATGAGCGTCGGCCGACCAGAATCACCACAAAAAGAATCAGCGCGGCACCCAGCGCCCGAAAGCCGACCACTTCCACCGGCAAGAAACCGCCGGCAAACGCGACTTTTCCCAGCGTCGGCGAGACGCCCAGAAAAAATGCCGAAGACAATGCCGCCGCCAAGCCGATCGTGCGGCCCGTCAGGGTGGGTTTCATCGGGGCTTCCTCTTCGAGGAGTCGTCCGTCCGGACCGCGGCGCACCGAATTATCATTCCAGGGCCTTCTTGATCTCCGAAACCAATTCATCGTCGAGGAAGGTGCCTTTTTGTAGAAGCTTTTGGATCATGCCGCTGAGCCTGCGCCGCTCCTCCGGTACCAGCATCTTGGCGGTGACGACGACCACCGGGATATCCGCAAGCGTCGGATCTTTCTTGAGAAGTTCCAAAAGACCGAAACCATCCAACTCCGGCATCATCAGATCCATGATCACCAGATCCGGTTTTTGCTGGCGGATGAATTCCAAGGCCTTGGTGCTTTCCGAAATTTCGCTGATTTCGAATCCGCCGCGGGCCTGCAGAATCCGGCGGATCAGCCGGACCGCGTTCAGGTCGTCGTCGACGATGACCACTCTCCGCAGGCGGAAGTCCAACCGGTTCAACGCCGCCAACAATCCTTCGCGGGGCATTTCCACCTCCGTGCTGCCTGGAAGCGATACCTCGGTTTCCCATCCTTCGCCCAGGATTTCGCGGTCGATGGGCAGCGTGTGGCCCGATGCGTTCACGACGATCACATCTTCCGGCCGCATGACCCCTTCCCGAACGAGTTTAAACAAGCCGGCGAACGCCACGGAAGCCGCCGGTTCCAGTGAGATGCCTTCCATCTTGGCCACGATGTGGGTCGCACGGAAGGCGTCTTCGTCGGAAACGGATTCAAACAACGAGCGGGCGGGCGGTTTGGTGAGATACCCGCGGAGGATTTGGTAAGTGCGTCCCGGGTCGCCCGTCGAGAGTGTGGAGATGTTCGTCACCGGCGATACGACCACGTCCGATGTTTCGGCGCCGCGCTTCCAGGCGCTGACCATCGGCGCGCAGCCTTCCACCTGGATGCACGCGATGTTGGGGATTTTTTGGGTTAGTCCCAATAATTGCAATTCCTCGAATCCCTTGAGGACGCCCAGCGGCCCCATGCCGCCGCTGACGGCCTGGATGTACCAGTCCGGGCTCCTCCAGGGGAAAGGTGTTTTCCCGGTGGCGCTTGCCGGTAAGGGACCCAGCAACGGGGTCAATTGCTCCGCCAGTTCGAAGGCGATAGTCTTCATCGCCTCGATCGGTGTGACGCTGCGCGTTCCCTGGTCGATGAACAACCCGCGCCGTTTGGCGAATTCCGTCGCCACCTGTTTGGTGTGGTCGTAGGTGCCGGTTACCTTGATGACCTGCGTCCCGTAGATGGCCACTTCCTGCATTTTAGCCGCCGGCACCATGCTGGTCAGGAACGCCCATAGTTTTATTCCCGCTCTGGCGCAATAGGCCGCATAGGAGATGGCGACGTTTCCGGTCGAGGCAACCACAGCCTCCTGGATCCCGGCCTCCTTGAGCGCTGAGACGGTTAGCGCCGCCTGGCGGTCCTTGAACGAGGCGGTCGGTCCTTGGCGTTCATCCTTGATGAAGATGTTCGGAAGGCCGAGCATCAGACCAAGGTTGGGGGCGTGGTGCAGGGGAGTACCGCCTTCTCCTAGGGTGACGATATTTGCGGAGTTGGAGATTGGGAGCAGATCCAGATAACGCCAGAGATAAAATGGTCTTTCCCGGATTTGCATAGCAAATGTTCGGGAAAGAGTTTTATAGTCATACCGTGCCTGCCGCCAGGCGCTGCCACATTTTGGACAGAGCGGTATCCGGGGGGAATAGGTGGATAACGTGCCGCAATCCAGGCACTCGACGACAAAATGAGAAGCCATGAATTCCTCTTCCTGTTCGTTCAGCGGTTCCTCCCGGTCGGCATCCGGCTCCCTCGGGCCGAAAAGCCGCCGGCTGGGATGGCTTATGCATTCTTCTCGACGGGAAGCGGCGACGTCGGAGTCTTTTTCTCCATTGGAAGTGGCGAGGTGGGGCCTTTTCGATCGCCCGGGAGCGGCGAAGTGGATTTCTTCACCTGCAAGGAAAGCGGCGACGTGCCGGGAACACCCTTATGCTCGTAAAGCTTTAGCGATCGGGCGATGCTCTCCAACAGATCGTGTTCGGAGAATTGGGCTTTCTGCAGGATGGCCGTCACCTGGGTGGCGAGTTTCTCGCGCTGTTCCGGGGGTAGCTCCGCGCCGGTCAAGACGATGATGGGGAGTTGTTTTGTTTTTTCGTTGGACCGCAATGCGTTGATCACGTCGAACCCCATCGTTCCCGGTAATTGCAAATCCACAATGACCAGGTTCGGTTGGTCCGATTCGATCATGTCCAACCCGGTTCTCCCTTCCGCCACCATGCGGATGGCGAAACCGCTCAATTTATCCAAAATGCGCTGGATGATCTGCGCTTCCTCTGGATTGTCTTCCAGCACAAGCACGTTGTACGCCTTGCGAGTCGTTTTTTCCAGCTTCTCGAGTGAAGCGATCAGGTCTGCTTCGAGGATTGGTTTCACCAGGTAGTCGGCGGCTCCGAGACTCAGGCCTCTCCCGCGGTCTTCCGTGATGGTGCACAGGATCACCGGCAACGGCCGGGTAACGGGATCAGATTTCAACTGAGCCAGAACCTGCCAACCATCGGGGGATGGCATATTAACATCCAGCAGGATGGCGTAAGGCCGGAGTTCCCGGGCCATCGGCACCGCGCGGGCGCCGTCGGAAAGTTCGACGATGGAGAATCCGCGGGGTTCCAGATATCGCCGGTACAGCTGGACCACGCCGGCTTCGTTTTCCACGACCATCACGTTCTTGCGTCCAACGGGAGCCTGGGCGGCCGGAATTGCTTCGCCCGTCGCCGCGGCCTTCGGCTGCAGCGCCGGTAGTGTGAAATAGAAGGTGGAACCTTTGCCCAAGATCGAATCCACCCATATTCGCCCGCCGTGCATTTCCACCAGGCGCTTGCAGATTGAAAGGCCCAGCCCTGTGCCGCCCGTCCTGCGGGTCGGCGAAGCATCCACCTGGGAGAAAGCCTCGAACAGTTTCGGGAAGTGATCCGACGGAATGCCGGAACCGGTATCCGATACGCTGATGACGATCTCGGGGTAGTTGTCCGGGTTGGATTGCATCTTCGCTTCGACCACGATGCTGCCGGACTCGGTGAATTTAGCCGCGTTGGAGAGCAGATTGAGCAGTACCTGTCGCGTACGGATGGGATCGGCCCGGGCCAGCGGCAAATCGTCTGGGATGTATTGCGTCAGGCGGATCGGCTTATCCTTAATCAACCCGAGAGCGGTTGAGGCGACGCTTTGGATCAGATTGCGCATATCCACTTCCTCGAACGCCAATTCCATCTTTCCGGCGTCGATTCGGGAGATGTCTAAAATGTCGTTGATCAGCCCCAGCAGGTGTTGTCCGGCGTTGTGAATGGCGGTCAAATCCTGGTTTTGCAGGTCGGTGATCGGACCGTCGATGCCTTTCAAGATGACGCGCGAAAAGCCAATGATGGAATTCAACGGGGTTCGCAACTCGTGGCTCATGTTCGCCAGGAATTGGGTCTTCAGCCGGTCCGCTTCGCGCATCTCTTTGAGGGCTTCACGCTCCACGTCGAAGGCGCGGGCGTTGTCAAGCGCTACGGCCACCTGGTCCGCTAAGGATTGCAGTACGGAGATGTCGGCCGGAGAGAAGGCGTTAACGCGCGAAACGTGGATGTCCAATGCACCCAATATCCGGTCACCGATTTTCAGCGGCAGCGCAAGTTGCGTGCGTGTTTCCGGCAGGTTGGGGTACGCTCGGTAGAATGGGTCTTTGGAGGTATCCAACGCCGCATATGGATTCCCGCTTTCGGTTACCTGGCCGATGATCGTGCGTGATCCCACCGCGATGCTGTGTTTGGCTTCCTTCATCTGGAGCCCCGGCTGGCCGGTGGCTTCGCGGACGACGGCGTATTTTCCCTGGTCGTCCAGCAAATAAATGGCCGTGTGGTAGAAACCGAATCGCTCCCGGAGGAGGTTGACCGCGCGGGAGAGTAGGGTTCCGGTTTCCAACGTGGAGGTCGCGAGGCGGCTGACTTCAGCGGCAATTTCCAGTTGTTGGGCACGCCGTTGGGTTTGGTCCAGCAGGCGGTAGTTGTCCAGCGCCACGGAGAGCTGGCCGCCGACCGTCTCGAGGAACCGCACTTCGCTGTGGGAGAACGGGTTGGCGACGCGGCGGACGGCTTGCAGAATACCGATGTTTTCGCCGCGGACCCGCAATGGGACGGCGACCATCGAGGCGATCGCAAGGTCGGCCAGTATCGGACGCACCATCCCCGACAGGCGGTCGTCATCCTCGGCATGGTTGCTTACGACGGTCTGAGCGCTTTGCAGCAGATCGAAGAAGGGATACAGAACGCCCGGGAAGCGGGTTCCATCCTCCACCGAGGGCTGGTCAGCGTCGGCCAGATGTGCGACCTGTTGCACGTATGCCTGGCCGGTTTCTTCCCCGAAGAGTTGGATCGAGATGCTGTTGAGGGGAACGGCGGATTTGCACGAGTCCAGGGTCTCCTGCATCAATTCTTCTTCCCCGGCAGCCTTCTGCAACCGTTGCGAGGTTTGGAACAGAGTGACCGCTTCGCGCAGAGCCTGTTCTGTTTGGTTGTGCAGGCGGGCGTTTTGAATGGCGGTGGAGGCTTGGGCAACGATCGTTTCGGCGAGCCGGAGTTCGTCTGCGGTGAAACTTCGTCCCTCTTCCAGGAGGTGCAAGCCCACCAAGCCGATCGTATTTCCTTCCGCAACCAACGGAAGCAATACCATGGTGCGCGTCCGGTGTTCGTGTTTTTCTCCCGGAAGCAGCGGGCGCAGGGGGTTTTCACTCAACCCGGTAAAGATCGTCGGCCCGCGATCCA
>JBEKLP010000071.1:0-13246 GCA_050010135.1 Anaerolineales bacterium | reverse complement strand
TCAGCCGTCCCATGGCCTCCTCGTTTTGAGTTTGCTGAAGATGCATCCGCATATACCGACGCCGCGCGCTTTCACTGATCAAGGTTCGCGCCTGATGCAGGAGGTCCTCGGCATGCTCCTCGCGGCGAGGGTCCACCTCGTCCGACAGGAGGGTATGAGTCCCGGCCCGCAGGATCGAAATCGCCGACTGCCAGGCGTGGGCGTCGTCATCCATCGTCTCGATCCGTTGCAGGATTTCGATCAAGGCGACTTGAAAATGGGAAAGATCGTCATCCTGCAGGCTCAGGAAGAAGGATTCCACAAGCCGGTCGCACAGCGGCCGGACGTCGCGAAGGTTGGCCGGGGTCGTTTCGGTGAGAAGCGATTCCATTATCATCCGCGCGAGGTCTTCCTTATAATTCTGCGATACAGGCGGTCCGCCGCCAGCCTCAGTTCCAACGGCCGCCGCATTCACCGTTTCCGGCAAGCATCCGCAGGACTGTCTCGGCACCAGCCAAGTACTCACCCGGGTTAATTCCGGAACACCCTTGGAACCCAATTCCATCCGCTTGCGGATGATTAACAATGCCCGGTAACCCGTTTCAAACAACGGGTAATGGATACTAGTCAGCGGAGGCACCTGCGCCAGCGCGGTCAAATGATCGTCGAAACCCGTCACCGCAATGTCCCAGGGGATTCGCAAACCGGCTTCCCGGATCGCGCGCAGGACACCGACCGCGGATTCATCGTTGCTGCATACAACGGCCGAAAATCTCACCCCGGAGCGCAACATGCGGTTCATCGCGTCGTATCCGCCGCCCTCCCAGTGCTGGCCGAATTCCACCAGATGGGGATCGTCTTTCAGCCCCAGCGCGCGTACCGCCTCGCGGTAAGCCTTTAACCGGAACTGGGTATCCCCGGGATCGGTTTCATCGCCGGCGATGAATGCGATCTCCCGGTGGCCGTGTTCCACCAAGTGTTCCATCGCTTGATGAATCCCGCCTTCGTTGTCGACGATGATCGCGGGCGTGCCTGCCCCTGTGCCGATAAAAAAAATGGGAAAACCTTTTTCTTTAAGATCCTGGATGTAACGGAGCTGCTCCTGGAAACGGAGCGGGTTGATCACCAGAAGGCCGTCGGTATTCCAGGGGCCGACGGGCACAAAATCCGCGTAGCCGAATGCCTCCGGCCAAGCGGGGAAGTACCGCCGCTCGGCAGAAATGCCGCGGCTCACGCCGCACGCTATCATGAGGTTCACTCCCTGGTCGCGGGCCGCCGTTTGAATTCCGTGGAGCACGGGGGAGAGGAACGGATTGGGGTGCGCTCCCTCGTAAACTTGAAATCCCACCAATACTCCGATGGTGGATCGCGGCGTACCCGTCATGTTTCCCGCTTCCCGCCCTTTTCGGCTTGGCTTCCGAACCGGCGCATTTTCGAGCGGATGGTATTCCAAACCTTTCGCACGCGGCGGGCTTTATCCGGTCCGATCTCGTGCGAGGTATACCGGGCCTCCTCAAACGCAAGGGTCATCTCTCGGAGTTCACTCCCTATCGATTCGTCCGTTGCAGTCAACCCGGCGGCGTATTCGCGGGGGGTCTGAGCAGGCCGGCGTACCGCGCCCCGCTCCGCGCCCCGGCGCAGCAGAGCGAAGAAATAAAAACGGATGGATTGACGCGGTGTAAGGCTTCTCAAATTCACAAAACCCAGCTGCTCCCAACCTGTGCGCAGGGTGAGATCCTCCCGCAAAGACAGCAGAGAATTCTGAACTGCACGGCCCACCGCCTTCCTCCAAAAGGTCAGGCGCTTTTCCCATCCACGAAGCCGGTCGAGTAGCCAACTCAGGACCGCCCAATGGCGGATGCGGCGAAGTATCGTCAGTCGGAATTTCAGAAGCTGGCGTAAGAAATATATCAGCACCAGAACCGCGATCACCCAGAAGAAGATTTCCCGCAGGACCGTAATCCACGTGACCCCCGTGGGTAGCGCGGGGAGGATATCCGCGATCGGCTTCTCCACCGGCGGGACCGGGGTCCTACGCGGAGAACCCAACAGAAAGGAAAAAAGAGAGAAAACGAGGAGCATAACAGGGAATACAATCAATGCCCACAGGACAAACAGGATGTTGCTGATTCCCTGGACGGCCAAACTCAGGCTGGTCAATAGGTTCAGGGAATATTCCGTTGGCAACGCGCTGGCGAGGAAAATCAAAATCAAAATAAAGCCCAGACTGTAAATCATCCACCGGCGGGGTATTCCGGCGTCCGGCCGAGTCCGGTCCAAAGCCCAATCCACCCGGAGAACCATCAGCCGGCCGATGGCGAACAGCCCCAGCCCGCAAAAAAAGTACACCAGCGTCTCCATTCCCACCGGCCCGATATCCGCCGGTGTGTTCCAGATCATCCGAACAACCGACGCGCCAACCAACGACAGCAGAACCATCAGTCCGCCGAAGATGAACACGTCCTGCCACAGCCGGTTCTTGGCAGCGGATTGCGCCTTCTCGGTATCCCGCAGTCCTTCGTTGGAACGGGGAAGTGAAATATTTTCCAGCGGCATTAGGTCCCCCACCAGGAAACGGTTGAACCCCCACACAAGGACCAGCAGGGTTAATCCCACCATATGCTCCGCCCGGATTAGTCCCGTAAAGTTCCAGTTATACAGCGCGCGCAAATCCTCCAAGGCGAAGTCTGGACCCTCCGCCAACCAGATCAGCGCCCACAATCCAAGGAGAAGGAAAAACCATTCCACCACGACGGCTTTCAACCAATCCAGGCTGAGGACAACGCGTGGCGCCATCAAGCGCCGCGACCATTGCACTTCCAAGGAAACCAGGAAGAAACCCACGATCAGCCCGTTCCGGATTAGGAACAGATCCCCCAGCCAGGAAGAACCGACCAACTCGATCAGACGGCCGGCGGCGGCGGCCAGACAGACCGCCATCACGCCGCAGAGCAGAGAGTTGGTCAGCGAAAAGACTGTCAGATGGCGTTCATCCGGCATGGGTCGATCGCCTCATACAAACATCCGCTCCAGATCATGTTCCGACCGGATTTCGTACAACGGAATACCCAGACTGCGGGCGCGATTCTCAAACGATTCGAATCGCAATACCGGCGCCGTGAGGAACACAATGGATTGCAAACCCGACTGCCGGGCGCGCAGCAATTCGTCGAATAGCGCGGCCTCGGGCATGCCGGTGATCACGAGCAGGGTGGTTCCCCAAGAAAGCGCCGGCTCCCGTTCCCGGAGGAGCTCCGCAAAAGCCGTCCCGTCGGTCAGCTGCAGTCGGGCCAGCTTTTCCAGAAGCAGCATCAACTGCGCATTGCCCCTGCGAACGGGGATCGAATGCCGGGCCGGTTCCGGTTCCAGCAGATCCATTCCGTTGGTCTCGAGGCCGACGGGCTGGTGCTTTCCGGCGATGAAGAAAGCGAGCGAGGCTGCGGTTACGATCGCTAGTTCCGCCGCGTCGATCCGGCTGCGCGGCTCGTAATCCTGCACGCTCAGATTCAGAAAGATCGAAACCTCCAGCGAAATCGCCGGTTCAAATTGGCGGACCTGAAGCTTCCCGGCAACCGCCGATGCCTTCCAGTCGATCCGGCGCAGGGAATCACCCGATTGGTAATCCCGCTTCCCGACCACTCGGCTGGGATCCTCGAATAACGGCTGGTGGAAACGCAGCGCACCCATGGGGGAAAACGACGGGAGGGGCAGCCGGCGGATGGGGACGATCTTCGGATAGATTGTCAGATTGTCCGATGGAGCTTGCCGCTGGCGCGATTCCTCCATCCCAAATAAATCCCCCGATTGGACGTACAACGGACCGATCCGATAGTATCCGCGTTTGTGCCCCTGCAGGGTGTATTCGCAAACTGCCCTTCCCCTGGGAGCGAGGCCGACCGCCTGGCGGTGGAAATTGGGCACCGCCAGTTCCACCGGCAGGCTTTCGTGAATGCGAATCCACGGGATCGGCAGCCAACTCCGATTGATCACCTCAAGCCGGATGCGGACCGTCTCCCCCAGCATCGCCCGCCGGTCCAGGCGGCGGTGAAATTCGAGTCCGGCCAAAATCCGATCACGCCACCACCGGCTGATGATAAACACTCCGATCAGGAGATAAACGACGGTAAGGATGGAAGTATCGTGGAAGAATACGGCCAGGAGGAAAAGAAAAGCGCTGAAGACGAACAGGTAAGACACCACCATTAATCTCCGGCCCGATGAGGAGCGGGGGCAATCGATCCTCTTCCGGTGTTCTTAGCACTCCACCCCCCCATTTCAATGAACCGTTCCCAAATCCAAGGGTGTCTCGGCGAGCAATGTTTCCAGAACGGCGCGGGTCGTCTGCCCGCGCAATTCCGCTTCGGGGCGTAGCACCAGGCGGTGAGCCAGAACGATCGGCACCATGGATTTTACGTCTTCGGGGAGAACGTGGTCCCTGCCCTGGATCCCTGCCAGCGCCTGCGCCGTCCGGTATAGCGACAGGCTCGCGCGCGGACTGGCGCCCAATGCCAGATCCGGGTGGATGCGGGTCTGATGGACGAGCCGGATGATGTAATCCTGAAGCGTATCGTCGATATGGATTTCCCACACCTGCTTTTGCAAGTCGGTGAGCTCCGCGCATTCGGCCACCTGCTGCAAACGGTGGATGGGATGCTCGCGCCGCAGATTAATCAGCAGGGTTTTTTCATCCGCCGCGGAGGGATACCCGAGCGTCAGACGGATGAGGAAGCGGTCCAACTGGGCTTCGGGAAGCGGAAAGGTCCCTTCATACTCGATCGGATTCTCGGTGGCCAGAACCAGGAAGGGACGCGGCAGGGGATGTGTGACGCCGTCCACCGACACCTGCTGTTCCTGCATAGCTTCCAAGAGGGCCGACTGGGTCCGCGGGGTCGCCCGGTTGATTTCGTCGGCCAACAGAATATTCACAAACACCGGACCGGGACGGAACTCGAACTGGGATTCCTTCTGGTTATAAATCGAAACGCCCGTCACGTCGTTGGGCAGGAGGTCCGGAGTGCACTGCAGCCTGCGGAACTGCCCGCCCAAGCTGATTGCAACCGACCGCGCCAGCATGGTTTTTCCCACGCCGGGAACATCCTCGATCAGGACGTGCCCGTCGCAAAGCAGGGCGACCATCAAGTATCGGATGCTCTCCCGTTTCCCGACGATCACCTGCTCGACATTTTCCACCACGCGGTTTACGAAACTCTCGATCGGCTGCATGACCCCGCCTCTCCGGCAATTCTTCTACGGGCGTTCAACTTTTTCATCCGGCGGTGTTTCCGGTTTCGGGGGCGGTGGAGACGCCAGGCGGACTGCTTCGGTGCGGTTCCGTCCGGAGGATTTGGCCTGATACAAAGCGCGATCGGCGGACGAGAGCAGAATTTCCGAATCATCGCAGGAACTGTCCGGCGTAGATACGGCGATCCCGATGCCGATATCGAAAAACCCTTGGAATCCCTCCTGGCTTTCGATCCTGGCGCGCATGGAAGCGGCGATTTCCCGGGCCCCCTCCAGATCGGTTTCCGGAAGCAGAATGGCGAACGTGTCGTCGGTGTACCGGCAGACCACGTCGGATCCGCGGCGAACGCATGCGGTGATGCACCGGGCGACGGTATGCAGGGCTTCCCGGCTTATTGCCAAGCCGTAATTCTCGGTGTATTTTTGCCAACCATCGAGGTTAATCATCATCAGCGTTAATCCGCGCCGATACCGGCGGCAGCGCTCCAGTTCGCGCTGGAGGAACAATTCGAAGAAGCGCCGGTTTTGAACGCCGGTGAATTGATCGATCAGCGACAGCTCTTCCACCTGCAAATGCAGCTGCTGGGTTTTCAGCGCGGCGGCCAGTTGCCGGGTGATCGTCGCGAGCGGATCCAAATTTGCTGCGTCGAATACGGCGAACCCCATGGGCTCATCCTGGAACACCAGGGGTAGGAGCGCCAAGGCGTACGGCATTCTGTCTGGCAAAATCTCCGGGGTGGGGAAATCCTTCGTCTCACAACACAGCGCACGCGGTTCCTTGTCCTTGGAATCACCGGACCCCGCAGGAAGATTGCTGTAAAAACTCAATCCGCCGATCGGATCGTTCTTGCGGGGCTGGAAAAATGCCACCTGAGCGAACGGAATTCCGATATCGGCCAAATGCTCGGAAAAGATCTCGAGGATTTCTTTTTCCGATCCCGCCGAAAACATTCGGGTGGCCATCCATCCGATTTGATGGCTCATATCGCTGGCCGAGATCCGCCTGCGCAGCCACTGCCGTTCCGCGCCGTCGCTGATGGTCATCCGCGCTTGGTGGAGCAGACTTTCCGCGAAGGGGACGTGATCCGGGCGGATCATCGGCACGGTCCGCATCCGCAGCAATGAGATGGCCATTTGCCAAATGTCGACGTGGTCCTCGCTGGATTCCACCGCCGCCAGAACATCCTGCAGCGCGCGATAGAACTCGTTCGGTTCTTCCCCTTCCACGCTATGGAGAAACGCGCCAACCAGGGCGCGGCAATGAATGGCGAGATCCTCCCGCGAGAGTCCGCTGATGTTGGGGCTGAGCGTCTCCTGCAGGAGATGGCTCACGGTGTCGACGGTCGAAAGAGTCTGGGAATCCACTGGCCGGAGCTCAAGATGCTCCTCCTGATACGACGGCGAGCAGCCGCAGGATTCCCGGATCGCCAGCCAGGCCGGAATGCGGATTTCATCCGGGTGTTTTTCACCGGGATTTTGGATCAGCGCCAGGAGCGTGTGCACCGCCTGAACACCGGCGTCAAAAAGCGGGTAATGCACAGAGGTGAGCGGCGGCACCTGTCCCGCAGCGGTGGGTTGGTCATCGAATCCGATGACCGCCACGTCTGTCGGGATGCGCCGTCCCGCGCTGCGCAACGTTTCCATCGCGCCGAATGCCGAAACGTCGTTGGAAGCCACCACCGCCGTGAATCCGATCCCGGCTGTGAGGATCTGCTCCATCGCTTTGCGCCCGCCCTCGCGGTAATGATATCCGTAGGCCACCAACCGCGGATCGGAATCCGCCTCGAACTCCTCGATCGAGTTGCGGTAAGCCTGCAACCGGAACGTGCTGTCGCCGTGATCGAGCGGATCTCCCGCGATGAAGGCGATGCGCCGGTGCCCGTGTTTTACCAGATGCTCAATGGCCTGACGCACCCCGCCTTCGTTGTCCATGATGATCGACGGCCCGCCCTCGCCCGATCCGATGAACACGACCGGGAAACCTTCCTCTACGATCCGCCGGATGTATTGGCTGCGTTCCTCCGACCGCAACGGGGCGGCCACGATCAATCCGTCGGTATTCCACTCCCCCACCGGGATGTAGTCGCAGTCGGGTGCCGAAGTCGGCCAGGCGGTGTGCAACGACCGCATTCCCGGTGTTCGGCTTACGCCGCAAGCCACCATCAGATTGCATCCGCGATCCAAGGCGGCTGCCCGGACTCCGTTGATGACGTACTGTAAAAAGCGGTCCAGATAAACGCTTCCGAACACCGGCCAACCGGGGAGCATGCCGATCGTGAAGGGGGAGTCGCTCATAAATATCGCCAATATCGCCTGGGATTCGAGGAAAACCCGGGGATCAGAGATGCCTCATCGGCACGGGGGAAATAGAACGGGGTTGCATCCCCGCCTTGGGAAAAAACTTTGAAGGCATGCAGGCACTGCGGTTTGGGTTCGGGAAATTTACCCCGCCCTTCGCCGTCGGACCTCCACCCGAAGCCTGCATATCGGGCCTCCTTTTCAAGCCGGGAATAGATCAGATTATACTGGAATTGTCTATCGGATAGTTTGTTATTCTTCACACAATGCAAAGATTGATTTATAATCTTGCCGCCCCCGCCCAAATTCGACTCCTTCCCTCAATCGGTGTCGGGTAAATCAAGCCATTTGCGCACTATATGAAATGCCCTTGGCTTGAGTATGCTCGGGTTACGCCTGGAATAATCCGAAAGGGTTCCGTTCGGGACGCAAGTTGGTCACAGAAAAAAGACAATCTCCGAAATTTGAGAATAATTCCAGGGGATGTCGTTTCCGGCAATAAACAGCCGGAGTAGGTAATTCACACAATTTGGAGTAACATTGTAGGATAAGGAGTTCGAGATGATTCTAGGTCTCCTCATGGTGGGAATCATCGTCTGTTCGATCCTGGCCGTCACTGCCAAGCGGTTACTTGCGTCGGCGATATGGCTTGCCGGCGTAAGCGCGCTTTCGGCCACACTCTTTTATTTGCTCGGCGCTTACGAAGTGGCGGTAATCGAACTGAGCGTCGGCGTAGGGTTGGTGACGGTGCTGTTCGTGTTCGCTATCAGCATCGCCGGTGACGAATCCATGGATGCGAAATCCGTGGTTCCGCAAGCTCTGGCGTGGATTCTGGCGCTGGCTGCGGTTGTCCTCCTGGGCTGGATGGCGCTTCCGGAATTTCACACCGCGCATACAGTCATGGAACTTTCCTCCACCGATATTCTCTGGCAGCAGCGCGGCCTGGATTTGCTCGTCCAAGTGGTTCTGATCTTCGCCGGAGTTTTGAGCGTTCTGGGATTGCTCTCGGAAAAAGCGCTCGGCCCCAAAGGAGGGCGGTGAACCCATGGATCCTCTAATCCTCGTCGTCCTCGGAATGTGCGGCGTGGCCGGTGTGGGGCTGTATGGACTTCTAGCCTCGCGCAATTTGATCAAGATCATCGTAGCTCTCCAAATTCTTGCCAAGTCCGCGGTGCTAGCACTGGTAGCCGCGGGGTCCGCTTCGGGCAAAATCGACCTGAGCCAGAGTCTGGCGATCACCGTGATCGTCGTCGATACCGTGGTGGCGGCCGTCGGCCTCGCGCTCGGCGTTCAGGTGCGGAAGCAATTCGGCTCGCTCGACGTGGCCAATCTTTCCTCGTTGAAGAGGTAACACATGATCCCGGCCCTCATCCTCCTCACCGTTTTCATCCCCTGGGCGGGCGCGCTGCTGGTATCCGTCGCTGGCGACGCCCGGCCGCGGCTGCAGCACGCGATCGCCGTTGGGTTTTCGATCGCCTCCGGAATCTTCGCCCTGGTGCTGCTGGCTCTGACGCAAATCGCCTGGCAGGGAAACGCGCCCGCCTGGGTCGGTACCGATCCGTATTTCGCCATCCCCTTGGGCGGCGCCTTCGGCAGTCTGTCATTTCTCACCGACGGACTGGGAGTGTATCTCGCGGCGATCGCCACGGTCATCGGCAGCCTGGCGGTTATCTTCTCCGTGAATTACATGCACGGCGAAAAACAACTGGGGCGGTATTACGGCTACGTCCTGCTGTTCATCGGCGCCATGGCCGGGCTCGTGCTTACTTCCAGCATGCTCTTCCTGTTCTTCTTCTGGGAAATCACCGCCCTGTGTTCCTACGCGCTGATTTCTTTTAATAACGACGATCCGAAGGCGGTGGCCGGCGGCATCAAGGCGCTGATCATCACCCAGATCGGCGGCGTCGGATTGCTGCTCGGGGCGATCCTGGCCTATGCCTCGCTTGGGACGTATGAAATCAACGCCTTCCTTCAAAAGGCGCCTTCCCTGCCTTCGGGAATCCTTGCCGTTGCGGCGTTCGGCTTTCTGATCGCGGCTGCGGCCAAGTCCGCGCAATTCCCGTTCCATACGTGGCTGCCCGACGCGATGGAAGCCCCGACCCCGGTGAGCGCGCTGATCCACGCCGCGACGATGGTCAACGCCGGGGTATACCTTCTGGCGCGTTTCTTTCCGGCGTTCGCGGGTGTGCCGTACTGGAAGGAAGCCGTCATCGCCGTGGGCGTGGTCACTGCGCTGATGGCGGCCGCTATGGCGCTGGTAGCGGACGATTTAAAGCGGGTGCTGGCGTATTCCACCGTGAGCCAGCTGGGGTACATGGTGTACGGCATCGGCGTGGGGGGAATTTTCGCCAGCCAGGTTCATCTGCTCAGCCACTCGGTATTCAAGGCGCTGCTCTTCCTCGGCGCCGGCGCGGTCCTCCACGCCACGGGCACGCGCGATATGCGCCTGATGGGCGGTCTCGGCGCGAAGATGCCCTTCACCCGGGGCGTGTTCCTCATCGGCGCGATGGCCCTGGTGGGCATCCCTGTCTTCAACGGATTTTGGAGCAAGGAAATGCTGCTCGAGGCGGGTCTGCAGAGCGGTGCATGGCCGGCCTACGTCATCATGCTGCTGGGGGCCGGCCTGACGGCGTTGTACACGATCCGAATGGTGTCGCTCGTCTTTTACGGCGCGCCGCGTTCGGAGCTTCACGCCCACGACGCACAAACCGCGATGCGCGTCTCGCTCGGAGTTCTCGCCGTCGGCGCCTGCACCACCTGGCTGCTCACCGGCCGGTTCGGAACATTGCTCGCCGCCACGCTTCCCTTCCACTCCCTGAACGTAGTCGGCGTACGAGAGATGGTGGTGTCGACCTTGACATCCCCGGCCACCTATCTTGCGCTCGCCGTGGTGGCGTTGGGGTTGTTGATCGGTTGGCAGCGTGAAAAACTCGCCGCGCTGGGAAGGCTGCTGAAAATTCCGGCTGGATGGGCGCGGGATTCCTTCGGCTTTGAGTGGATCAACCGCGAGGTGGTTTCCGCCGTGCGTTCCTCCTCCGACGGTCTCAGCTATACGCAGACCGGCCAGTTGAATTGGAACGTCGCCGGGATCCTGTTGGGGCTGGTAGTCCTTATGCTTTTGATGTTCTTAGGTGCTTAAGATGACGATACCCTATCCGCTGCTGCTCCTGGCAATTCCCCTGGTTGGTTCGCCTGTGGCATATCTGGCCGGGCGGGGGTTGAAATCCGAGGGACTGGCGCGCTGGCTGGCGCGGCTCATTCTGCTCCTGGACTGGATTCCGTGGGGCATCCTTTGCGCGCAATTCCTCCAGGGAAACGATAAACCGATTCTGATTTCTCTGCAGTTCCTGGATTTACAAATCGACGGGCTGAGCCTGCTGCTCGCGGCGGCCGTGCTCGTCCTGGCGACAGCGGTCTCCTTCTACTCCGGCCCCTACCTCGCGGAAGAGGAAGGCCAGGTGAAATATTATGCGCTGCTGCTCACGCTCACCGGCGCGATCATCGGCCTGGGCTGCGCCACCGACCTGCTGAACCTCTGGCTGTGGTTCGAAGCGATGACCGTTTCGACCTTCTTCCTGGTGACGTTCTATCACAACGAGCCCGCATCGCTTGAAGCCGGCGTTAAATATCTCGTCCAGAGCGCAGCCGGATCGGCGCTGGTGCTGTTCGGCATCGCGCTGGTGTTCGGAACCACCGGAACGCTTTCGCTGCAGGAACTTCCCGGCCTGATCCGCAGCCTCCCGAATGCGATGCCCCTGGAGGCGGCCGGCGTATTGTTCATCATCGGCTTCGGGGTGAAAGCCGCGCTGGTGCCCCTGCACACCTGGCTGCCGGACGCGCACGCCCAGGCTCCGAGCGGCATCAGCGCGATGCTCTCGGGCGTGGTGATCGAAGCCGGCCTGGTGGCGTTGCTGCGCGCATTGCTCCCGCTCACGAACGTTTCGGACTTGTGGGGTCCGATCCTGCTTGGACTGGGGGCGCTGAACATGCTCCTTGGCAACCTGCTGGCCCTGCGCCAGACGCAGGTGAAGCGGCTGCTGGCCTTCTCGAGCCTGGCCCACATCGGCTATATGTTGCTTGGGATCGGCGTCGGGATCACTTTCCTGCAGGCCGACGCCATGGCCGGCGCGTTCTTCCACCTGCTCACGCACATGCTGATGAAGGGACTGGCGTTCCTCTCCGCCGGCGCGCTGCTCTATGCGTTGTTCCTCTCGCGCGGCAAGCATGGGTCGCTGGCAATCTCGGATCTGAACGGCGCGGCAGGCAAGTATCCGATCGTCGCCGGCGCGTTCAGCATCGCCCTGCTGGGTCTGGGCGGGCTCCCGCCGCTGGCCGGCTTCATGTCGAAGTGGCAGATCTTCATCGGCTCTGCCCAGACGCTGAACGGCTGGGTTGTGGCCCTGGTCGCCTTCGCCGCGTTGAACAGCGTGCTCTCGCTGGCGTATTATGCGCCGCTGGTGAACGCAATGTATCGCAAAGAGCCTTCCGACGCCGTGCACGACGGTAACTCCATCAAACTCTCCATGTCGGTTCCGCTCGTCCTAATGGCGGCCGCAGTGGTCCTGCTCGGTGTGTTGCCCACGCTCGTTTCGCCGCTGACCGGCTCCGCCGTAACGGCGCTGGTCCATCTCGGCGGCACCCTGGGGATGATCCCATGAGCTTTCTTCTCTATCCTCCGATTGCATTTCTCATCTACCTTGCCGTCGCAGCGTGCATTTCGCTGGCCGGCCGCGTCCTGGCCGGAGCGGGCCGTCCCTCGGCGATGAAATCCAGCCTCTATTCCAGCGGCGAAGAAGCGCCGATCTCCCAGGCTGTGCCAGGATACAAACCCTTCTTCCTGGTGGCGATCTTCTTTGCGATCCTGCATATGGGCGTGCTGATGCTCGGCACCGGCACTCCTTCGCCGATCCTGGTGATTTATCTCGCCGGGTTGATGCTCGCGCTCGTTGCGTTGATTTTGGGTTAGGAGACTTTCATGAACGACGTTCCCGCCGGACTTCCCAAAGCCTGGACGAAGATGTTGGAAGGATTAAAAACCTGGTCCCGCATCTATTCGCCCTGGGCGATTCACTTCAACAGCGGATCCTGCAACGGCTGCGATATCGAGATCCTCGCGACGCTCACGCCGCGCTACGACGTCGAGCGGTTCGGGATAAAACTCCAGGGCAGCCCGCGCCACGCGGATGTGCTCATCTGCACCGGACCGGTGACCCTGCAGGCCCGCGACCGGCTGAAGCGGGTCTACGACCAAATGCCCGATCCCAAGTTCGTCATCGCGGTCGGGTCCTGCGCCACCTCGGGCGGCGTGTTCCAGGGATGCTATAACGTGCTCGGCGGCATCGACCAGGTGATCCCGGTCAACGCTTTCATCCCCGGCTGCCCCCCGCGGCCGGAAGCGATCATCGACGGCGTGGTCAAACTGCTGGGAAGCCTGGCGGAAAAGAAATTTGCGGAGAAAACCGGATGACTACCGAATCGCTTTTAGAAGAAGCCGTTCAACTGATCGGAGATAAAGCCAGCGGGCAATCCGTTCCCGAACCGGGACGGATCGATCTGACCGTCGAACCGGCCCGCCTCCTGGAATGCGTGAGCGCATTGACTACCGCCCATTGGGGATATCTTTCGGCCATCACCGGCCTCGACCTCGGACCCCAGGACGGGCACCTGGAAGCGCTGTATCACTTCTGTCAGAAGGCGGCCGTGCTCACCTTGCGCGTCTCCCTGCCCC
>JBEKLP010000070.1:0-13312 GCA_050010135.1 Anaerolineales bacterium | reverse complement strand
TGTTCGCCGGCGAGGAATACAAAATCGTCGGGGATTATCTCGGCCGCGAGATGAAGGGTTGGCGATACCAGCCGCTCTTTACTTTTCTGCCGCTCGAAAAGCCGGCTCACCGCGTGGTGCTGGGGGACTTCGTCACCACCGAGGACGGGTCCGGCATAGTCCATCAGGCGCCCGCCTTCGGCGAGGTGGACTTGCAGATGTCGGTGGAGAACGACCTGCCGCTTCTCATGACGGTGGACGAAGCCGGCTGCTTCGTTCCGCAAATCACTCCCTGGAAGGGCATGTTCGTCAAGGACGCCGACCCGCTCATCATCCAGGATTTGCAGAGCCGGGGGTTGCTTCTGCGCAGCGGGACGATTTACCACACGTATCCGTTCTGCTGGCGCTGCTCCACGCCGCTCCTGTATTACGCCCGCAGCACCTGGTACATCCGCACGACGCAATACAAGGACCGGATGGTGGCATTGAACAATACGATCCATTGGTATCCCGACCATATCCGGGAAGGACGCTTCGGCAATTGGCTCTCCAACAATGTGGATTGGGCCCTGGGACGCGAACGGTACTGGGGTACGCCGCTCCCGGTGTGGGAGTGCGCCGATTGCCATTTCCAGGAGATGGTCGGTTCGGTGAAGGAACTTACGGAGAAGGCCGGGAAAGACCTGACCGGCCTCGACCTGCACCGTCCGTACGTGGATGAGATCCACTGGGCCTGCCCGAAGTGCAAGGGCGAAATGACCCGCGTGCCGGAGCTGATCGACGTATGGTTTGATTCGGGCTCCATGCCTGTGGCGCAATGGCACTACCCCTTCGAAAATAAGGAGCTCTTCCAGAGCCAGTTTCCCGCCGATTTCATTTGCGAAGGGGTGGACCAGACCCGCGGGTGGTTTTATTCCCTGCATGCCATCAGCACGATGCTCTTCGACAGCGTTTGCTTCAAGAATGTCATCTGCCACGGGCTGGTGGTGGACGCGGAAGGCCAGAAGATGTCGAAGACCAAGGGCAACGTGGTCGACCCGTGGGAGGTTTTGGAAGCCCACGGCGCCGACGCGTTCCGCTGGTTCCTGTTCACCGCGTCGCCTCCGGGACAGGAAAAACGGTTCTCGATCGACCTGGTGGGGGAGGTGATCCGCACCTTCACGCTCTGCCTGTGGAACGTCTACGCCTTCTTCGTCACCTACGCCGCGCTCGACGGATGGCAGCCCGACGAGGCGCTGGCGAACCTTGCGGCGCTGGGCCATCCGGCGGGGGGACGGGCGGGGCGCGCTTACACCGCGCTGGACCGCTGGATCCTCTCCGAACTGCACAGCCTCGTGCGTCAGATCACTCAGGCGATGGAGGAATACGACGTGCTCGGTGCGACGCGGCCGATCGAAACGTTCGTCGACCGGCTCTCCAACTGGTGGCTGCGCCGCAGCCGGCGCCGCTTCTGGCGCTCGAGCGGCACGGGCGGGGCGGTGGACGCGGATAAGAACGCCGCCTACGCCACCCTGTACGAATGCCTGGTGACGTTGGCGCGATTGCTCGCGCCCAGCATGCCGTTCCTGGCCGAGGAGCTCTACCAGAATCTGGTGCGGGGCGTGGACCCTGACGCCGAGGAATCGGTCCACCTCGCCACCTGGCCGGAATACGAACGCGCGATGGTGGATGAAAAGCTCAACGGGGAGATGCGCCGCGTGCTGCGCTGGGCGTCGCTCGGGCACGCCGCGCGCAACAAAGCCGACCGCAAGGTGCGCCAGCCGCTGGCGGAAGCCGCGTTCGCGCTCACCTCCGCCGAGGAACGGCGGATCCTGGAAAAATATTCCGCGCTTTTGGCGGACGAGCTGAACGTCAAGAAGATCCGGCCGCTGGATACCGCGGGCGAGGTGGTGGCCTACACGCTCAACCCGCTGCCGAGGGCGCTCGGCCCGAAGCACGGCAACCTGTTCCCCAAGGTCCGCGCGGCGCTGCTGGCGCTGGATGCGGAAGCCGCCGCGCCGCTTCTGCTTTCGGGCAAACCGCTCACCGTGCGCATCGAGGAGACCGACATCGAGGTGCTGCCCGGCGAAGTGGAAGTGCGCATGACCGCGCGCGAGGGTTTCGCCGTGGCCTCCGCGGAAGGCGACCTGGCGGCGCTCGCCACCGACCTAACTCCCGCGCTCGTGCGCGAGGGATTGGCGCGCGAATTTGTCCGCCGGGTGCAGGAACTGCGCAAGACGGCCGAGTTGCAAATCTCCGATCGCATCACCGTCTTCTACACCGCCACGCCGAAGCTGGCCGAAGCCGTGCGGCACCACGCCGAATACATCTCGGCCGAGACGCTGGCGCTGGAATTGCGCGAGGCTCCGGCTCCCAAAAACGCGCCGGCGGCTGAGGACGAGTTCGACGGCGAACGGCTCACCATCGCGCTGGAGCGGGCGGCGCAATGACGTGCGGTAGAATCCGCCGCAAGATGTCATTCCGCCCGCCCCGGCGGGCCTGTCCCGAGCCGCAGGCGAGGGAGTGGGCCGGGGAAGCCCTCTTGGGGGGAAGAGGAATCACTGACTCTTTTGGGAGTCTGCCTTTTCCAATTCACGCGTTACCGATCCCTCGCCCTTTCAGGGCTCGGGATGACATGCTGCGTGTGGCCTTCAACCACCGCTTCAGCGGCCGAGGGATCGGTGACTTTTTATATAAGGTCGCTGACTGATGACCACGCGTTACCGATTCCTCGGCCCTTGAAAGAGCCTCGGAATGACATACGACGTGTGTCATCCCGAAGCCGCTTTAGCGGCTGAGGGATCGGTACCTAAAGGAGAAGAAGCGTGCTGAAAGTCCGCAACTACATTTTGCTTGTCCTGCTCGCCGGCGTGGTGGTTGTGCTCGATCAACTCACCAAGCATCTTGTGCGCACCCAACTGGCCTTCGGCGAGATTTGGATGCCGATCACGGCGATCCGCCCGTACATGCACATCGTCTATTGGACCAACACCGGGGCCGCGTTCGGGATGTTCCAGCAGGGCGGGATGGTCTTCACCGTCCTGGCCGTCGTGGTATCGGTCGCGATCATCTGGTATTACCGCAACTCCGACTCCGCCAGCTGGCCGGTGCGGATCGCGCTCGGATTGCAGCTCGGCGGCGCGCTCGGCAATTTGCTGGACCGCCTGCTGCGCGGCACGGTGACCGACTTCATCTGGTTTGGCTTCTTCCCGGCGGTGTTCAACGTGGCCGACGGGGCGATCTCGCTTGGCGTGGCCCTGCTGCTCCTGGACATCGTGCTCGAATCTCTGCGCAACCGCAAGACGCAGCCCGCGCAGCCCGCTTCCGCCCCTCCGGAGAAGACGTGAAAGAAACGTTCCACGCCCTGACCGCCGACGCCGAGGGGGAGCGGCTGGACCGGTTCCTCGGGCGGACGCTTGCCGAACATTCCCGCGCATCTTTGCAAAAAATAATCGCCGAAGGGTTCGTCCTCCTGAACGGAAGCCCCTCGATTAAATCCTCGCAGCGTTTAAAAAAGGGCGACGCCGTGACGGTGCGCATTCCCCCGCCGGAGAGTTCCGCAGTGGAGCCGGAAGCGATTCCGCTGCGGATCGTCTTTGAGAATGCGGACGTGCTGGTGATCGACAAGCCGGCCGGGATGGTGGTGCATCCGGCGGCCGGCCACCGGCGCGGAACGCTGGTGGGGGCGGTGCTGGCCCACGCGCCGGAGGTTGGGACGGTGGGCGAGATCGAGCGGCCGGGCATCGTCCACCGGCTGGATAAAGACACCTCGGGGCTGATCCTTGTTGCCAAGAATGCCGCGGCACAACGCATCCTGCAGGAAGCCTTCGCCCGGAGGCTTACGGAAAAAACGTACCTGGCGCTCGTGGCGGGCCGGCCGCCCACGGCCGAGGGGCGGATCGAAACGCTCATCGGGCGCGACCCCTCGCACCGGAAGCGGATGGCGGTGGTTCCCCCCTCGCGCGGCCGCGAGGCGGTGACCCTCTTCCACACCCGCGAGCAATTCGTAAACTGCACGCTGCTCGAAGTGCGCCCGCTCACCGGCCGCACGCATCAGATCCGCGTTCATCTGGCCTTTGTCGGCTGCCCGGTCGTGGGCGATGCGGTGTACGGACCTCGCAGACCCCCCTCTATCCCCCCAGAATGGGAGGAAGCAAAGGGGGTCCGCCAGATGCTGCATGCCTGGAGATTAAAAATCATGCTGCCCGGCGAGGATGCACCGCGCGAGTTCGAGGCGCCGCTGCCGGAAGATTTTCAAACTCTCTTGGATGGTTTACGAGATTCAAAAAGAAATTTGATTTGAATAATTACCGGTGAACAGAACCGGAAAGGAAGAATCCATGGACGTTCTCGATCACAACCGGCAAGCGTGGAACCGGCAGGTGGAGAAGGGGAATCCGTGGACCATCCCCGTGGATTCGGACACGATCGCCGACGCGAGGCAGGGCAAGTGGGAACTCTATCTCACGCCGATCCGGCCCCTTCCGCGTGAGTGGCTGCCGTCCGTGAAGGGGCTGGACGTTTTATGCCTGGCATCCGGCGGAGGGCAGCAGGGGCCGGTGCTGGCGGCGGCCGGCGCGCGGGTGACGGTGCTGGATAACTCGCCGAAGCAACTCGAGCGCGACCACGAGGTGGCCGCGCGCGAAGGGCTGCAGCTCGCCGCCGTCGAAGGGGACATGGCGAACCTGGCGATATTCGCCGGCGGCACGTTCGATTTGATCGTCAATCCGGTGTCGAACGTATTTGCGCCAGACGTGCAGCCGGTCTGGCGCGAGGCCTACCGCGTGCTGCGCCGGAGCGGGGTGCTGATCGCCGCATTCGACAATCCGATCGTGCACATGGTCGACGAGGAGGAATGGGAACGCAGCCGGAAGATCGTAGTAAAGCACGCGCTTCCCTACTCGGACGCGGTTACGCTTTCCGATGCGGAAAAGCGGCGCTTCCTCGAAGAGGGGATTCCCATGGAGTTCGGCCACACGCTGGAAGCGCAAATCGGGGGACAATGTAAAGCGGGCTTTGTGATCACCGGCATGTATGAAGACGGCGACCGGCCGGAGGACCGGCCGGCCGCTGACGGGGTTCAGCCCGGCGTTTATCGTGACGCGAGCGGTGAAGAATTAGCGACTATTAAATAAGTCTGCTCCCCACCCGGGAATCACTCCCTGAAATTATGTAATTCGAAAGAGGATTGCGTTTTGTTAATTAAGTAGTTTGGTGTTTCATATATGGCCATGGAGGCTAATAAATCAATCCAAAATGTGAATAAATACTCTGTCGATCATAATGATAAGAAACGAAATTAATATGGGTGCATACATGCTATTCCATAGACGTGAAAAAGGATTATCACTCTGGGTGCTTAGTCGGATGGCTAATAAAAAGATGAATCCAAGAACAATATAGACAAATATAAAACCGATCCCCATCCAAAATAAAACGCAAACGAAGAGCGTCAGGGCAATTTGGGAGGAAATAATTTTTCTTTCCCAGGCTATCCAGAAAAGGAATATACCGACAATCCCTTCCTCTACGGCTGGTGCAGCCCAGGGTAATAATAAGAATAGCAAAATGGCCGCGCCCACAAGCAACATTGCTGACAGAATTCGGCTCTGGAGGTGCCGGCGTTCGGAAAGTAGAAGAGCTGTGAATGTAATAAGGGAAAGTTGCCAGGAACCAGTAAAGGACCGATAGATCAGCATGGTCAACAGCGGGATTAGAAACCAGAACAATCCCGGAGGACGGGAATATCGATATTCCAAAATAAACATGGCCAAAAGCCAAATTGGGAAACTGATGAAGAAGAACCACTCTAGATGGTTCATAGGTATAGAATACCCCTGTTTTGAAAGTAAAGTATACAACATAATAAATTTAACAGGCAGGTGTAAAAAAAAATAGAACCCGGTTTGGGGTTATTATGAAGACCTTAGAAATATTAATGGGGTAAACATATAAAGAAATAATCCGCCCAACACACGGTTGAAGCCGATTGGTAAACGTTCAAAGAGAAAACGCTGAATTGCGATTTTGGATTTACTGCTAAAATAGTAACTAAATAGCGGAAGTGGAAAAGCGTTTGAGCCGCCAGCCGTTGGGCCTTTCTTTAATAGGAAGGTAAATCTATGAGCAACTTTGGCACTCGTGCAGAATCAGACCTTATAACTAGAGGCCAAGCGGAATCCGTCGTAAAAAGAGTTTACGATGCAGTGAAACTCCTTTGTACAGAAAAAGGGGACGTTAGGGATCGTCTTAAGGTGGCAGCTTTGGTTTTAGTTATTTTGCCGGAAGAAGATTTCCCAGAGTATTTACAGAAAGATTATAAATGGATCATGACACAAGTATCTAGGTATAAATCTCAGAATCCGAAATTTGAAGGGAATATTGATGCAACAATGAGGCGAATTAAGAACGCGAGGGGACAAATAATAGCAAAGCGAATATTAAAGCTTTATTCAGATATTCAAGACATCCGCGGGTTTCCCTTAATGGAATATAGGAACCCAAAAGAGTAATTATTCAAAAAAGAAGTTTAGGCCCAACCCACGGCTACGGAAGACTGTGGAAGTAATAGGTGTCCATCTTGTGTGATATGACTGTTCAAGGGTAGTAATCCAGAGATAACAGTACGATTTGTATATAGGGTAATAGAATTTAGTAGTGCCTGAACAATTTTTTGGCGTGTGGGGAAGTCAGACCGGGCCATAGCACGTTTTAACCTGGTGGATAGGTCTACTAAATCATTAAGCTTGAGAATGGGCCTTCCCTGACCATCGCATCGGAATATGCGAAATAACAATATACAATAATATATTGATCTGCTGACGATTTTTCCATAATTTGCACCCATCTAGGGGAATAAAAAACCCTAGGCAAGGCTGAGGCTCGACAAATGGGTGTAAATTGTCAGCAGAAAATACGCTTGTTTGCCCTAATCAATCCAGTATTTTCGGTAAGGTTTGCTTCTTCTGAACTCATCAGAGTTAACCCCAGAAGACACCTTCCAAAGGATGACTTTATGTTTTTTTCGGGCCATGAATGATTGCTTATCTTTAGTTTGTCGAGTCCTAAATGGGCTTTGCAAAATCGAAAAAAACCATAGACATGGTTTGGGGATATTAAAGGCATAAGTTAATCAATTTGTCAATTGTGGAATAATATTAATCAAAGTAACCGAGTTTTTAAGGATATATTATTTGAAGATGATGTTGAAAAAAACCGCAAAATAAACAAAATGTTATACTAAAATGTATGCTTATTGGAGTAAGGAGGAAATAATGCGGATAAATTGGTACCATTACTCAGATACCAGTGAGCCAGGATGGGAGTTTGACCCTGTAAGTCTAGGAAAAATGAATCTTCTAGTAGGAGAGACGGCGAGCGGAAAAAGTAGGTTTTTAAATACAATGTTCCATCTTGGTCGTTATGCAGTAGTAAATGACTTTTATGCTGGGAATTGGGAAATAAAATTTGAGCATAATGGCAAGGAATATTCATGGGAGTTGCGAAGTAGAGCAATCAAAAGTGCGCAAAAAAAAGGAATAGTTGAATTTGAGAAATTGACTCGTAGGGATGGGGAAAAGGAAATAGAGTTAATAAAAAGATCCGAGAAGGAGATTGTTTATTGTGGTAAGACCCTTGATCCATTACCGAAAGGTGAGACGTCACTTTATTTGCTAAGGGAGACTGAAGATATAGGCTTGGCATATAAAGCATTTGAATTAATTTTACGACGTTTGTTCGATCAAGATGCACTTTCATCAATTTCTGAGTTCCAACCAATTTCAATTGGTTTACAATCTGAAATATTGGAGAAACATGACCTAGAAATAATTAGAAGAGCAGAATTGAATCTAAATAACAATCTATTCTTTTTAGAAAAAGTGTTTCCGGATCTATATAAGCAAATTATTGAGGATTACAAATTAGTATTTCCTTTTGTAGAAGAAGTGGGAATTACAGACCTCTCAAAGATTAACGAGTATATTGCTTTTCCAGGAATAATCCCTGTATTTACAATAAGGGAGCATGGATCGACGAATTGGATTATTCTGCCTGAATTATCGTCAGGAATGAAGAAAGTTTTACTTATAATGACTGACATAACGATGTTACCTGAAGGTGGTGTGTATTTAATTGATGAATATGAGAATTCACTTGGTTTAAATGCCATTAACTTTTTTCCGGAATTTGTGCTTTCACTAAAAAAAGGTGTACAGTTTGTGGTAACAAGTCATCATCCATATTTGATAAATCAAATACCTCCATCTGAATGGTATGTGCTTCATCGTGAAGGGCTGCATGTCCAAATACAGTATGGTCAAACTAATGTAAATAAATACGGAAAGTCGAAACAAGAGTTGTTTACACAATTAATTAATGATCCTTTTTTTAGGGGTATGTCGAAATGAATATCTATGTAGTTGTAGAAGGATTGGCTGAATCAATGGTCTATCCTTGTTGGATAACATTAGCAAATAATAGATTAATAAGGGTGTGGGATCTCCAAGAGGTAAAAAAAGATAACTTTTATATTGTAAGCGGTATGGGATATCCACAATATTTTAAGAAAATTGCTGCAGCAATTCAAGATGTAAATGAATGGCCAGCATTTGACAGATTGGTAATAGCAGTGGATTCTGAGGAAATGACAAGGGAGGATAAGGTCATAGAAATAAACGGAATCATTGTAAAGAAACCTTGTCGTGTTGATATAAAAATAATTATCCAGCATTTTTGCCTTGAGGCGTGGGCGTTAGGTAATATTAGAATTGTTCGCGAACATAGCGAGGACGAAATAGTGCGAAGGTATAAGGCAATCTATGACGTAAGGAAGAGAGACCCAGAACAACTACCAGGGATACCAGAGGAAGGAAATACGCGGGCACAATTCGCTTTAAAGTATCTTGTCGCAGCAGTACGCGAACATAGATATAATCTGGCTCCATATCAAAAGAGAAACCCAAGAATATTGATGCATCAAACTTATTATACGCAGTTACGATCGCGCTTGGAAACAACAGGTCATATTTCAAGTTTTTCCTCTTTTATGGATGCGTTTGAGTAACTAATAACCTACAAAAAATGATGACCGGTGAAAGTGGTCATGTAAAACAATAATCAAGGGAAGATCAAATCGAAATGCTATTATTACGTCCACAGTATTAGGCGACCATCACTTCGCAACCAAAACTGCTCAAGGGACAAAGGCGAGCAGTTTTTCTCCCCCCGCTTTCCCCGCATCTCGAGTGCAAGCTTGGGGGCAGGCTATGGCCATTACGATTGCGAACTGAGAAGCACATTTTTTTCCGGCCTGCCGGAATAGGGGATCCAGAGCGAAAAACGGCCAGAAAAACGCGGCGCGGGGGTAAATCGGGCTGTGTTTTTCTCTCTCCCGACAGTTGCTTGACCGCCCGGAAAGGCGGCTGGTATAATCCGGCCCGCACTGAAAGCCGGTTTTTAAAGGAAAACTCATGCCAAAAAGAACGTATCAGCCGAAGATTCGCCGCCGCGCGCGCGTGCACGGGTTCCGCCAGCGCATGGCCACCCGCGGCGGCCGCCAGGTGCTGGCCGCACGGCGCGCCAAGGGGCGCGCCCGCCTCGCGGTCCAGCCCACCCACGTTAAGAAGTCCGATTGGAACGGCAGGAAAGGCCAGAAAGGCAAGTGACCTCATTCCCGCGCCCCGCAAAGCGCCGGGGAGCCACGCATGCAGCCACGGTTCCGCCTTCATCGCACGAGCGACATCCAGCGGGTGCGGCGCACAGGCAAGTCGTATGCCCACCCGCTGCTCGTTCTCGTCGCGGCGCGGGGCGAGCCGCCCCAGCGCCGGGTGGCCTTCTCGGCCGGCAAGCGGGTCGGCGGGGCGGTGGAGCGCAACCGCGCCAAACGGAGGTTGCGCGAGGCGGTCCGGCCGCTCCTGAGCTCGCTCGCCGAGGGTTGGGATCTGCTTCTGATTGCCCGCTCGGGCGCGGTGACGGCCGATTATGCGGACCTGGCCGGCGCGGTCCGATCGCTGTTTCAAAAAGCCGGCGTCCTTGACGACGATGACCAGCACCCTGCCCGCGCCGGAGGCTGATCCTCCGCTGCGGTCGCTTCCTTTAAATCCGGGCACGCTGCCGCGCTGGCCGCTGCTGGCGGCCATCCGTGCTTACCAGCTTACCCTGTCGCGGCTCGTCGCGCCGGATACCTGCCGGTTTTATCCGACCTGCTCGCATTACGCCTACCAGGCCGTATTTAAATACGGGCTGTGGAAGGGCGGGCGGATGGCCGCGTGGCGCCTGCTGCGCTGCCAGCCGTTCGCGGCGGGCGGATACGATCCGGTACCCTGAAAATACCGCGGCTGGAAAACCGCATGGAGCGGTTCAAACGATGTGGGAATTATTTTCGAACAAAAAAAATCGGTTTCATATGAATTCGCGCCCGGCCGCAATCGCCGTGCTCGGGCTCGTCTCGGTGTTGCTTGCGGCCTGCTCCGCGGGCGCCGCCAACCAATCCTGGCCCGGCCTCGCGCTGAAGGGCGATATGGGCTACCTCGCCCACAACCACTTTGTGAGCGCGGTCAACCTCGCCACCGGCCAGAAGGCCTGGCAGTATCCCGAGAAGGCGGATACCAAACTGCTCTTCTACGCCGATCCGCTCCTGGATTCCAAGGGCGACCTGGTCGCCGCCACATACAACGGATCGGTATTCAAACTGGATCCGGCGAGCGGCGCGCTGAAATGGAAGCACGACGGCGACGGAGGGAAGATCATCGCGCCGCTGGCGGAAGCGCCCGGCGGGGATTACTACGCCTCGAGCGAAAGCGGCGATCTGCTGATTTTCGATTCCGCGACCGGCGCGCTGAAAACCAAGATCCACCTCGGCAAAGCCTTCGCCTGGGGCGCGATGGCCGCCGATGCGCAGCGGCTCTACGTGGCCACGATCGAACATGAAGTGTACGCGGTCAACTTCCAAAGCGGGAAGACGGATTGGTCGCTGGACGTGGGCGGATCGATCGCCGGCGGAATAACCCTCGCCGAAGGGAAGCTGTACGTGGGGACGTTTGCCGGAAAGGTGATCGCGCTGGACGCGCAGAGCGGACAAACGCTGTGGGACGCGAAGGCCGACGGCTGGGTCTGGCAGGCGCCGGTGGCGGCGGGGGATTCGGTCTTTGCCGCCGACCTGAGCGGCACGCTGCGGGCGCTCTCGCCTTCCGACGGCGCGCCCCAATGGAATCAAAAGCTGGGCGCTCCCCTTCAGGCGGCGCCGGCCGTCGACGGCGGTCTCGTGTTCATCGGCACCACGGCCGGAACCGTGCGCGCCTACTCGGCCGCCGACGGAGCGCAAAAATGGGAACAGACGCTCGAGGGCGGGGTGTTCGGAACCCTGCGGGTTTTCGGCGGCAAGCTGTTGATCACCGTCAACGGCAGCAAGTACCAATTGGCCGCGCTCGCGCCCGACACCGGATCGATCGCTTGGACGTACGTCGAACCTGCGTAAATTCGCCGCGCCTGCGCGGCGCATACCGCGCGCGGGCGGGACTTACAGGATAAAAACGCCATGTGGGATACTTTCATTGTCAACCCGTTGATCAACGCGCTGCTGTTCCTCTACCGGCTTCTGGGCGGGAACTTCGGCTTGGCGATCATCGTCTTCACGATCCTCATCCGCCTGATCACCTACCCGCTCACGGCCTCCTCGACCAACAGCATGAAGAAGATGCAGGAACTGCAGGGCTCGAAGGAGTGGAAGGATCTGTCGAAGAAATACGCCAAGGACAAGGAAAAGATGCAGGCCGAGCAGATGAAGCTGCTCCAAGCGTCGGGGGCCAACCCCCTGGGCGGCTGCCTGCCGATGCTGATCCAGCTGCCGATCATGATCGGCCTGTACCAGTCCATCCTCAACGTCATCCCCTCCACGCCGCTGCAGCTCTTCAGCTTTTCGCAGCGTATCTACGCCTTCTTTCCGGTGTCGCTCATCCCGCTCTCCAAAACGTTCCTGTGGATGAACCTAGCCCAGCCCGAGCACCTGACCATCCCGGGGTTGCCGTTCCCGATACCGGTCCTGGCGATCCTGGTGCTGATCACCAGCTGGGTCTCGCAGCGGATCATCCCGATGATGACCACCGACGCGCAGAGCGGGCAGACCAACCTGATCATGAACATCTTCATGGTGCTGCTGTTCACCAACATCTCGCTCAGCCTGGCCTCGGGGCTTTCGCTGTATTTCGTCGCGACGAACCTGATCACCATCGTGCAATACATGATGATGGGACGGGTAGCCTGGCGCCAGGTATACAGCATCTCGCCGGGCGCACCTTCCGCGAAATAGATCCCATTCCTCCTTCCCAAGAGGAGCATGCATGACGACAAGCAGAAACAGCGTGGAAATTACGGCCCCCTCCGTAGCGGAGGCGGTGGAACGCGGCCTCTCCCGGCTGGGACTATCGCGGGAAGAGGTGGAAATCGTGGTGCTGGAGGAAGGCCGCCCGGCCGATTTCCCCGGCGGGGGAATCCCGGCGCGGGTGCGCCTGACCGCTCCCGAAGGGAGCGCGGAGCCGGACCCCGATCTGGACACGGCGCGCGAAGTGGTGGAGGAACTCCTGCAGCGGATGCGCATGCGCGCCAGCGTCAGCGCGCAGTGGACCGAGCCGGAGGACGCAAACGAAGAGCGTCACGCGCTGGTGGAAATTCACGGCCAGGACCTCGGGATCATGGTCAGCCGGCGCGGCGAAGGCCTGAGCGCGATGCAATACCTGGCGCGGATGATCACGGCCCGCAAGCTCGGTCGCCCGCTGCCGGTGATCGTGGACGTGGAAGGCTACCGCCGGCGGCGGGAGCAGCAATTGCGGCGCATGGCGCGCCGCGCCGCCGAGCAGGCGGTGGAGCGCGCCCGGACCGTGGAGCTCGAACCGATGCCGGCCAACGAGCGGCGCATCATCCACCTCGAGCTGCGCGAGCATCCCGGGGTGATCACCGAGAGCGTCGGCGTGGGCCGGTCGCGCAAGGTGACGGTCATCCCCAAGGCCCCGGAAGAGGCGGATAAGCCGAAATCCGGTTGACGGCGGCAGGCCGCCCATGGTACACTGCCGAGCCGAAGCAAGCCGCCTGATCGGCACAGGGCGGCGGCCGTTTTGAAAGAGGAGGAATACCCATCAGCGCATCGGAATATCGAACCAATGAGCAAATCCGTTCCAAGGAAGTCCGCCTGATCGGGGCGGATGGGGCGAACGTTGGCGTGGTCACATTACAGGAGGCGTTGCGCCTGGCGCGCGAGGCCAACCTGGACCTGGTGGAAGTTTCGCCGGGGACCGAACCGCCGGTGTGCCGGGTGCTGAACCTGGGGAAGTTCCTCTACGAAAAAGAAAAGAAAGATCGG
>JBEKLP010000069.1:0-13677 GCA_050010135.1 Anaerolineales bacterium | reverse complement strand
GATCTCGCGCGTCACTTCATGCTCGTCGAGCACGGTTTCCGAATCCAGATATCGCGCTGTGGGAACCCGTCCCAGGTCGAGAATGATTTCCTGGAGAATATCCCAGCGGCCGGCTTGGCGCAGCGCGGAGCTGATGCCGTCCGGAAGCACGCTCAACATCACGTCGAGGTTATCGGTGATCCGACGTTGCGGGGTCATAGGCGGTATGGGAGGCGCCGGGCGTGTAGGTGGTGGCCTGGGGCGCGGGATTCTCCTTTGCGGAAAGACGGATCGCTTCCAGAACGGGGACGGGCACTACGATGCGGCGGGAGAAAACGGCCTGCCGGCACAAAAGCGAAAACCCGATATCCCGGAGAATGGGACCGACCCAGTCTTGATAGGAACGAACGCAGACGTACACCGGCCGCTGGGCGGGAAAATCCGGCGCCGACAACCAGGCGGCCAACCAGGCAGAAACGTGGCGGGCCCCGGGATGGAAAATAGGCTCCACCCAAAGGCCAAGCGGACCGGAGAGTGCGCCGAAGAACCCTACCAATTCCCCTTCCTCATACAGCACCCAGCCTTCGGAACTTTTGGGAAACCCTTCCACTTGATAAACCAGGGACGGCACCACGGAACAGTATAGCCCAAGGGCGACGGGCGAGTCGCCGGGTTGGAGGGAGCGGAGCATCCCTTCCGGATGGGAATCGTGTTCCAGGACCGATGGGCTGCCTTTCCAAATTTCTTGGCGGGCGTAAATGGTGAATCCCTCGCGGCGGAAGAATTCGTATTCCTCCGTATTTTCCTCCATCTCCGCGAGGATATATTGCGCTTGTCGGCGTCCGGCTTCAACGAGCAGGGCCTCGATTAATTCCGATCCGGATCCGTTCGCGAAAATCTCCTTCGGAGCGATGAAACGAAGGTGGGAAGAGGCACAGCCTTTGCGATGGCTAAGTTGCGCAAAGCCGCTGCCATCCCCCGGATGATCCAGGATTTGGGTTTCCGGGTAAAGATTGGGAAGCAATCCCGCCAAGGTGGCATATCGCAGCAGATGCAGGTCGTGGGTAAGGTAGATTCTGGAGTCGAAACTGGTTCCCCGGTTGCCGAGTTTCCGGATCAGAAGTGTATCGCGGAGGTCAAACGGACGGACCATGGTTCTAGGATCCACCAGACATAGAAATAAAAAGGCGGTACAGACGATCGTCATCGACCAATTCAGGATGGAAACAGGTTGCCAACCAACGCTGTTGGCGGGCGGCGACAATCGTGCCCTCTGGAAGGCGGGCCAGGATGTCCACCCCTGGACCGGTTTTTTGGATTACCGGGGAGCGGATAAAGACACCATGGAAGGGCCGGGGAGGTTCGCGGTTGGAAGAGGAGAGCGCGGGAATATCCAAATCGATTTCGAAGGAGTCCACCTGGCGCCCAAAAGCGTTCCGCTCGACGGTGATATCCATCAAATCGAGCATGGGATCCTCGTAGTCGATGTGCTTAGCAAGGATGATCGCGCCGGCGCAGGTGCCCCACAGCGCATACTGCCTCCCGAATTCACGCAGGGGTTCGATCAGACCGTAGGCGGCCGCCAGTTTGCGGAAGGTGGTGGATTCGCCTCCCGGAAGGATCGCGCCGGACAACCCGTCGAGATCCGAGGGAAGCCGCACTTCGACGGGAGAGACGCCTATGCCGCTGAGCTTAGAAACGTGTTCCGAAAAGTCGCCCTGCAGGGCGAGTACGCCGATCTTCATGGGTCAGAGTTCCAGTTTCATTTCATGAGTCGAAAAAAAACCCATCGATTGATAGAGCGGCCGGCCGCCATCGCTGGCCATCAGCCGGACGGAATGGAACCCTTGGGCGCGGCACCAATCCACCATGGCACCGACAACTGCGCGAGCGATCCCGCGCCGTCGAAACTCCGGCTCGGTGAACACGTTGATGATAAATACCCGTTTTTGAAGACGGTCGGTTGGATTTCCGGGCCAGGGAACGATGTAGACCGCACCGCCGGATACCACCTGACCCGCCTTCGTTTCGGCGAGAAAAGATCTAAAATTCCCCGCCAAAATTTCTCTTTGGACAAACACGCGAAATTCCGGAGCATAGACCGCGCATTGGTAGGGAGTGGCCAACCCCATTTCCAACATCATCCCGACACGATGACGAGTGATGGAGGGAATATCCTCCAGAGTGCCGAGTCGTACGCGAAAGGACGGATCCATCACCAACCCCGGCCGGCGATGAGTTCTTCCTTTGGAATGTTGGAAATTTGCCGGCCAATCATCGGTTCACCGAGATCGCGGCTGACTTCGGCGAGAATTTTTGCATCGCGAAAATGTGTGACGGATTTGACGATGGCTGCGGCCCGTTTGGCGGGATCGCCGGACTTAAAAATTCCGGAGCCCACAAACACGCCGTCCATTCCCAATTGCATCATCAATGCGGCGTCGGCGGGAGTAGCGACTCCTCCAGCGGCGAAATTGACGACGGGCAGCCGGCCAAGCGTCCTGGTCTCTTTCACCAATTCGTAGGAAGCGCCCAGGGATTTGGCGTATGCCATCAGTTCCTCATCGGGAAGATTTTGCAGCCTGCGGATCTCTCCCAGCACCGCGCGAGCATGCCGCACAGCTTCGACAACATCCCCCGTGCCGGCCTCGCCCTTGGTCCGGATCATCGCGGCGCCTTCCCCGATCCGGCGCAGGGCTTCTCCCAGATTGCGCGCACCGCATACAAAGGGAACCTTGAAATCGTGCTTGTAGATGTGGTGTTCCTCGTCGGCCGGAGTCAACACTTCCGACTCATCGATGTAATCCACGCCAATTGCTTCCAGAATTTGCGCCTCGACGAAATGCCCGATCCGGCATTTGGCCATGACCGGGATCGTCACGGATTCCATGATTTGTTGAATCAATCCCGGATCGCTCATCCGGGCCACACCGCCGTTGGCGCGGATGTCGGCCGGGACTCTTTCGAGAGCCATCACGGCGCAGGCGCCAGCGGCTTCGGCAATTTTCGCGTGCTCGGGCGTCACCACATCCATGATGACTCCGCCTTTGAGCATTTGCGCCATCCCTTTTTTGACGGCAAATGTTCCGGTGGTCTTTTGATTGTCCATCGTGCACCTCCTGACTTGCCTGCCTCGGTATTCTACCATGACGGTTTTTTCCTTCCGACCCTGGGGTAGGTATAATGATCCCATGCTTCCGGATTTGGCGTTGGGCGATATTGTCCAATTACGAAAACCGCACCCCTGCGGCAGCAAGGAATGGGAGGTTGTGCGGTTGGGGGCGGATATCGGCATCCAATGCAAAGGATGCGGGCACCGGGTACTATTGCAGCGGCGCGATCTATCCAAGCGGATAAAAACGATTGTCATCCGAGGCTCGAATGAAACTCAGTCATCCGGACCCCATACCTAAAATCCTGGTTCTATTTTCCGACACGGGAGGAGGGCATCGCAGCGCCGCCCAGGCCGTGATCGAGGTTCTGGAGGAAAAACATTCCGGAGAGTTTGCCTTGGACATGGTCGACGTGTTTAAAGCCTACGCCCCCTATCCTTTAAATAGAATGCCGGACCTGTATCCGGCAATGGTGAAGCTCCCCAACCTGTGGCGGTTGGGTTACCGGATGTTTGACGGCCGACGGCGGACGGAGGTGGTGATGGATTCGGTCTGGCCGTGGGTCCGACCGGCGGCAAAACAACTTGTCCGGGAACATCCCGCGGATCTGGTACTGTGCGTCCACCCCCTGTTTAACGCACCGGTATTAAGGGCTCTGGGAAAACATCGGCCTCCGTTTATTACAGTGGTTACAGATCTGGTCACCACGCCCCATTACTGGTTCCACCGGCGGGTGGATGTATGCGTTGTTCCTACGGAGGAAGTCAGGCGGAATGCATTGAAGAGCGGACTGTCCACCGATCAGGTTAAACTCCTTGGACTTCCCGTCGGGAAAAGATTCCTGCAAGCGGGGAATAAGAAGGAAATCCGGAAAAAATTGGGGTGGCCTTTGGACCGACCAATGGTCCTTCTCATCGGCGGAGGGGAAGGGATGGGTCCCCTTTATGATACTGCGCAAAGCATCGCGACCCTGAATCCGGAATGCGCTCTCGCCGTGATCGCGGGGAAGAATGAAAAACTGAAGCAGCGTTTGGAAAATGCGATCTGGAAGATACCGGTTTTTGTCTACGGGTTTACCAAGGAGATGCCGGATTTCATGAAAGCCGCCGATATTCTGGTGACCAAAGCCGGGCCGGGGACAATCAGCGAAGCATTGGTTTCCGGATTACCGATGGTTTTATACAGCCGGATCCCCGGACAGGAAGATGGAAATGTGCGTTACGTAGTGGAAGAAGGGGCCGGTCGCTGGGCTCCCGGAGCCGAAAAAACCGCCAAAGCCGTCCGGCGGTGGATCATCCACCCGAGTTTTAAGGAGAGCGCGGCCGCTGCCTGTCTCCGAATCGCCCGACCCCGGGCGGCGAATGACATCGCAGATCTCATTTGGGAGTGGCTGCCTCAGGCTGGGAAGGATTCCTTGAAATCGTAGATACCTCCCCGGATCGGGAACAGTCGAAGGCAATTCCCACATTTCAAATAAGCGTTTCCCGTCCCTCCAATCTCCTTTAAGTCCGAGCTCTGGCAAAGCGGGCATTGAAAAAAACCGGACTCCATTTCCGATCCGACGGGATTGGTCCGGGCCAGGAGAAACACGCTGGGGGTAAGCTGCAAAAATCCTCCCGTATATCCGAGTATAAAATCCAATCTGGCCAAAAACCGGGCGGGAACCGCTCGTTTGATCCATCCTATGCGGAAGTGTGAAACGGTGGCCAGGCGGAGGATGGAAAAGCCGCTGGATGCCAGCCACTCTCGAACGCGGATGGGGTGAAAATCGAAATTAAGGGGCAGGTACTCTACCGGATCGAGGGAGAAAGGGCTCCAGGATTGCCGGCCCAAGAGGAAACGGAAAATAGATTTCAGATTGAGTTTGTTGGCGAATTCCAGAAGGAAGAAGGCGCCGGGCCTCAGAACCCGGCGAACTTCATTCAGAGCCAATGGGGGGTTGGCCAAGTGATGCAGGGTTCGGATCATCGTCGCAGAATCAAACAAACCCGTAACGAACGGCAATTGGTAGACATTGGCGGCGACGTATAAAAACCGCCCGGATTCTCCCAGTCTTTCGTGGGCTTGTTGAAGCTGGGTCAGGGAATAGTCCAGGAGCACGATTCTTTCATATCCGCCGTACCGAAGCGTATTCCGGCCGGCGCCGGCACCCACCTCTAAAAGCAGACGACCCTTTTTCGGTAGCAACCTCCGAATGGCGAGAGCTTCACATCGATCCTCGTATTCGCGCCCGCCGGAATCCCAAAAGGTTGTCTGGTAGTCGGACCCTTCGTAATCGCAAACGGGGGGTTTATCCATGGTCGAATCTAGTCCCCGGGAAAGAGATACAGCGGATTTTACCCCGGATCGGAAAGGGGGAAGGAACGTCCGCCGGTCCAGGATTGCGATTGTTTCACGTGGAACCAACGGGTAACGGGTGGAATCCGACTCCCAGGGATATCCCTCACGCAGTAGTGCCCAAGCCTTGGGTTTAATTACGGTCAACTGGTAGGGGGATTGAAATAGTTATATACCGCCTTGGAAATGTCCGCGATGGTTTTCGAACCGGTATCCCAATCCAGCCAATTATTTTGCCACATGAAAATCGTCAACACGTAATTTCCCCCCGGAGTGTAGACGATCGCCACGTCGCCGTAGGTATGATAAATTCCGGGATCCCAACCGTGTTTGTGGACTACTTTTGTTCCCTCAGGCACCCCCCCTTGAATAAACACCCCGATTTTATCCTTCGAAAGGAGATCTAGCATTTGATTGCATTTTTCGGGTGTGATTTTATTGGGGAACATCATGAGGAGGGTTCCGCCTCCCTGAGTGCACTGATAGAGGTCCTCCATCAGCAGCCCCATATCCTCCGGAGTGGTCTGGTTGTAAGGGTCCAAATCGGTATGAATATCGGTCCGCTGATTGGCCAGGGTCGGAAAGGGTTTCAGCAGCCGCGAACCCAATTTAAAATATCCTGCAATGAAGGTATTTTTCAAGCCCAGATTGAACAGATCCTGGGTGACGATCAAAGGACCCGTGGAGGTGTCCAGTTTTTGCATTAGCCAATCAGCGGGGTCATTGCCGGATTGGATCCCGAGCATTCCTTGAAGCCATGATTGGGTTTCCGTATCCGGGGCGCTGGTGAGATTCATGAACGTAGCGAGCAGAATGGGGATCTTGATGGTGCTGACGGCGGTGAACGCCACGTCGGGCTCAAGAGGATAATCCTGCCCATTGGAGTAAATAATGTGCAGATCCTCGCCGGTCTGCAAATTAACCATGAACGCATCCATCAATCCACTGAAGCTGTTGACGATAGTCATCTGTTTTATCAATGATTCGAGCGATTGGAGGGAAGGAAGACTCCGCTGATTGTAAAGGATGGGAAGATTCACTTCCCGATTATTGGGGGAGAACAATGCTGTGGCAACAAGTTCGGCGCCTTTTTCCTGATCGAGTATGGTTCCGGGCGTGCCATGGGTGAAAAACGGTTGCCCCGTCTCCGGCTGCGGGGGGATGGGGGGCAGGTCGTAGCGCGCGGCGATGTCCGTCATCAGTGCCTGCATTTGCGTCCGCGAATAATCGGCGACAATGGGGATCGAATGTTCCTTGACCGGGGAATTCCAAAGGAAGGCCCAGAACCCCTCCCAAAACGGAAGCTGGGTTTGATAGACGTCAACTCCCGCTAACATGCTGGCGATATCCGGGGTAAAACCCACCTGAGACGGTGTAATATAGAAAACGTCGGTGTTATACCGGATTTCAATCGGCTGGTTATAAACCTGAAGCAGCAGTTGGGACGCCTCTTGGGAAGTCATCCCGCCCACCGAGAGACCCGCGATCGTCGTACCCCGGGGGATTTGGGTGCGCGCCCGGCTGTAACTGACTAATTCATAGAGAATCACTGTGGCGGTCGCCAGAAGCGTCGCAATGGAAAACCACCGCAAGAGAGATCCTGTCGATCGCAAGGTTTATCTCCTTTGACGGCTGCGAAGTATACCAGAGCCAATTAAATGAAAGCCCTAATGGGCGGCCTTAGGATTGCGGATTAATCCCGAACCACGGGAAAAGGGTGTTTTCCTATCGATGCTTTGACTTTCCATTGCATGCATGCTATGATCTGCTCATCATTCCAGTTTTCCCTGCAGTTGGCCTTATCGCTTTTTTTTATTCGTCTTGGCGTGGTCTTTTGATCCCCTTTTTTCTTCCACCGGGGATCGATGCGTATTAGGCGAAAGCGGCCATCTGCTTTCGCCTTTTATTTTTCAGGGCCTTATATGAGTATTGAATTCTTCTTGCGCTTGTTGGGAATGGTCGTCCTTACCGTCCCCGGTTTTTATCTTGGGGTGAAATTGGCCGACCTCGCCAACGGGTCTCGCGAGCAATGGGCTTCTTTATTTGCATCCCTCGGGGCGTTGACGGGCATTATCCTGACGCCTTACCTGACCACGCGACCTGTTCGCGTGTTTCGCAAAACCCTCTCCCAACTTCCGGCCACCACACTTTCAGCCGCCACCATCGGATTGGTGGTGGGATTGATCATTGGGGCGTTGGCCTCACTACCGCTTTCTCTTCTACCCGGAGCCTTCGGCGATTTTCTCCCGTTCGTCGGGGCGATTCTTTTCTGTTACTTGAGCGTTACGCTTTTTGTCATGCGCCAGGATGATATTTTTGCCATTTTTGGCGCCAGACTGTCGGGAACATCTCCCGGCACATCCGCAGAAAAACGATCCGTTCTATTAGACACCAGCGTGATCATCGACGGGCGAATTGCCGATGTGGCGGCCACCGGTTTTCTCCAATCCTCGATGCTCCTTCCCCGATTTGTGTTGAATGAATTGCAATATATTGCCGATTCTTCCGACCCTATCCGCCATCAACGCGGACGGCGTGGGCTGGAAGTCCTCAACCGACTGAAAAAAGACACCCGAACGCCACTGCACGTCACCGATCTGGATGTGGAGGATGTCCACGAGACGGACGAGAAACTTGTCGTTTTGGCCAAACAAATGCACTGCCCGATTCTGACCAACGACTACAATCTCAACCGGGTGGCGGAAATCCAGGGAGTGACCGTGTTGAATTTGAACGACCTGGCCAATGCGATCCGGGTGATTTTTCTTCCGGGGGAGTTGCTCTCCGTCTATATCATCCAGGAGGGCAAGGAGCCCGGACAGGGCGTCGGGTACCTCGAAGACGGCACCATGGTCGTGGTGGATGACGGCCGGAAATACGTCGATCGAACCGTCTCGGTTGTGGTTACCAAAGTCCTGCAAACCTCGGCGGGACGAATGATCTTCGCCCGAATTGACAACTCCGCAGCATCTCCCGCGGAAACCTCTCGCTAGTCATCCGCTCCAAAACAGGATCCGCTATGGCATTGATAGTCTATAACAGCCTCACCCGGAAATCCGAACCGTTCGTGCCGCTCTCGGAGGGTAGGGTCCATATCTATGTCTGCGGACCCACCGTTTACGCCAGCGCGCATATCGGACATGCCAAAACGTACGTCTCCTTCGACGTCATCGTCCGCTATCTTCGCTACGCGGGCTATCGCGTGCGCTACGTGCAGAACATCACCGACGTCGGGCATCTCCTGGATAGCGGGGAGGACCGGGTGCTCAAGGGCGCCGCCCGCGAACGGCTCGAACCGATGGAGCTCGTGGAACGCTACACGCGGGAATATTTCGAGGATATGGATTCTTTGGGAGTGGTACGGCCGGATATTTCCCCGCGCGCTTCGGCGCACATCCCGGAACAGATCGAACTCATCCGGCGGCTTCTGGAAACGGGACACGCCTATGAGATCAACGGTTCCGTGTATTTCAACGTGCGATCCTTCCCCGAGTACGGAAAATTTTCCGGAAGGCGGCTGGAGGAACAGGAGGAAGGCCAGCGGGTGGAATCCCGGGATGAAAAGAAAAACGCCGAGGATTTCGCGCTATGGAAAAAAGCCGACCCGGAACATATTCTCCGCTGGCCGTCCCCATGGGGATGGGGATATCCGGGCTGGCATATCGAATGCTCCGCGATGAGCACGAAGTATCTGGGCGAAACCTTCGACATCCATGGCGGAGGAGTCGACAACATTTTTCCGCACAACGAATGCGAGATCGCCCAAGCCGAGGCGGCGACGGGAAAGCCGTTCGCCAGGTACTGGCTGCTAACCGGATCGTTGACGATTGGGGGAGTGAAGATGAGCAAGAGTCTGAACAACTTCATCACCATCCGGGATTCGCTCGCGAAATACCGCCCGGAGGCGATTCGATTTTTCATTCTCTCCGGGCACTACCGGAGTCCGCTCGACTATTCCGAGGACGCCCTGATCGGCGCCAGCCACGGCTGGGAACACCTAGTCGGGCCATACGAGGGTCTGGTCCAGCGGTTGGCCGCGCTGCCGGCGGCTGGTGCAGATATAAGCTCAGCGGCATCAACGCTTGTCGAGGACGTCCGGCGCCGGTTCCGCGAGACCATGGACGACGATTTCAACGCTCCGGCGGCCCTGGCGGTGCTCTTTGATTTCACTCGCGAGGTCAACAGCAGCCTGGGAATGGAGAAGGGCCCCGGTCGGGAGGACTTGGAAGCATTCGCCCGCCTGTACCGGGAATTGGCCGGCGATGTGCTGGGTGTGCTGCCCAAGAAAAGGCCCGCATCCGGGGACTGGGAATCCCCCTTGATCCGGTTGCTGTTGGATTTGCGGAACGAAGCCCGGGCGCGGAAGGAATGGGCGCTCTCCGATTCGATCCGCGACCGGTTGGCCAAGATCGGAATCGTCCTGGAGGACGGCAAGGACGGGACGGCCTGGAAAATTCAATAGGACGGACATGATTCCCCACCAGTGGCATGCGGCTCCGGATTCGCATGATGTTCCCAACCGACGGCCGGTTTCCATCATGCGCAGGGGCGAACGATTGGTCTTCTGGAGGGACGGATCTGTCATTCTTTACCGGCGCCATCGTCGGGTTCTGGTCGACGCGGCCCGCATTCCGGAGAAGCCGTGAACCGGGAATGGTTGTTCGGGCGCCAGGCCGTTCGCGAGGTTTTGCGGGCCGGACGCCGCCAAGTATTTCTGCTTCGGATTGCCAAAGGCGCGCAGGAGCACGGTGTGCTTGCCGAGATAATAACCCTGGCGCGCCGCAAGGAATTGCGCATCGAGGTTGTAACCCGCGATGTGCTGGATCGCCTCGGCGGAAATCACCAGGGGGTTGCCGTCCAAGCCGGGGAATATCCGCTGGTTGAATTCTCGGATCTTCTGGCGGAGTGCGAGCAAGCAGGACCCGCCGCATTGCTCCTGATCTTGGATCAAATCCAGGATCCGCAGAATCTGGCTTCGCTGTTGCGGACTGCGGAGGCGGCCGCCGTAACGGGGGTTCTACTGCCGTTCCGGCGCGCGGCCGGTATAACGCCCGCAGTGGTCAACGCATCGGCCGGGGCCGTGGAACATTTGCGGATCGCCCAATCCAATCTGGCTCAGGCGATCGAAGAGGTGAAACGACGTGGCATTTGGGTGGCGGGATTGGATGCCAGCCCGGACGCGCGTCCGCTGTTCGACGCTGATCTGACCGGACCCATGGCCTGGGTAATCGGGAGCGAAGGCGAGGGGTTGCGACCGCTGGTCCGTAAATCCTGCGATGTGCTTTACAGCCTTCCTATGGGCGGGAACATAGCGTCGCTGAATGCGGCCGTCGCAGGTTCAATCGCCCTATATCACGTGTTGTACCAACGCTTGAACGGATAATTTTTTTCTGTACTGCTATAATCGGTATTCCTTATGGATACTTCACCCCCCCATCCCGCCCCGCAGCACGTCGCGTTGGTTTACCACGAAGGTATTGCCGACGCGGAGCCCATCGCCCGGGAGATGGCTACAACCATCCGCGGTTGCAGCGACGGCCGCGTGGCGGACCTGTTTTCGCAAAAAGACCCCGCCTATATCGAAAACCTCGGACGCTACGATCTGGCGATCGCATTGGGCGGAGACGGCACCATCCTGCGGGTCAGCCATGTTTGTGCGAGGAAGAATATTCCCGTTCTGGGAGTCAATCTGGGGAGGCTGGGCTTCCTGGCCGAATTGCAACGGGAGGATTGGAAACCCGGCCTGGAGAAAATCTGCACCGGGGAGTACTGGTTCGAACACCGGATGATGTTACACGTGAAGCAGGAACGTGCGGAACGGACGCTGGGGGAGTGGGACGTATTAAATGAATGCGTCGTCGCGCGCGGCGGCGGAATGAAGCTGGTTCAGTTAAAGACCAGCGTCGACGGGCAGCCGCTGACCACCTACGCCGCCGACGGGCTGATCGCCGCAACGCCGACAGGCTCCACGGCGTACGCGCTGGCCGCCGGCGGTCCGATCCTCCCCCCGGAAATGCACGCCATCCTTCTGGTTCCGGTGGCTCCACATCTCTCGGTCGAGCGGGCGGTGGTATTGCCCGAAGGCGCCGAGGTGGTCATCCGGGTCCATACCGAATCCCCGGCGGTGCTTTCCTGCGACGGGCATCATCATTCGGAGGTATTGAACGGGGATCGCGTGAGCATCCGGGTGTCCGACCGGTCGGTGCGGTTCGTGCGCGTCCAGGGCCGCGGTTATTTCTACCGGAATATTACCACCCGCTTGAATCGCAACCCGCAGCCGGGAGAATAGCGATACGGACTTTCCTGCGATGACCGATCAACCGATGTTTTGCGCGTTCCATCCTAATCGTCCCACCACGCTGCGGTGCAACCGCTGCGGCCGGCCGATCTGCACCTCCTGTGCGATTCTTACGCCGGTGGGGTACCGCTGCAAAATCTGCGTCCGCGAGCAACAGAAGGTTTTCGAAACAGCGAACTGGTATGACTTTATCATAACGCCCATCGTGGCAGGGGTGATCTGCGGCGCGGGTTCCCTGCTCACTTCGATCCTGGGTTTTTTTGTGATCTTCGAGGCTTTTTTTGTGGGAACGATCGCAGCGCGGGCCGTCCTGCGGGTGGTTCGCCCCCGCCGCAGCCGATATTTTCGATGGGCGGCGGCACTCGGCGGGGTGTTGGGCTGTCTTCCCATTATGGTCCCGACGGTGTTGCTTTTCTTGATCTATGGTAGCTCGAACTTGTTGGCGATTGGAATGGGCCTGCTTTGGCCCGGGGCGTATCTGGTGATCGCCGTGGGATTCCTGGTTGCAAATATCTAAAACGTCCGGCTCCCAGAGCGGATGGAGGAGGAACCGTGGGACCTAACCTAGCTTTTATCGGAGTGGCGATCGCGATCATCGGAGGGGGGATTTTCTTCCAGGCGCGGAGCGCGCGCAAGCGCGATCAGATGCGGCAATCCTGGCCGAAAGCTAAGGGAACGATCACGTCATCGAAGGTTGTTCAGCCGCAAGCGCTCGCCGCGGAAGGATCGAAAGACTCCGGTCCATTCGACGTATCGGTTCAATATGAATTCCGGGCCGGCGGGCAGCTGCATTTCGGCTCGTCGGTGTCGTATCCGCGTTATTTCTATGGAAAGCAAGAGGCGGACAATATTTCCTCCCGCTATCCGGCCGGAGCGGCGGTGACCGTCTATTACAATCCGGAAGACTACCGGGAATGCTATCTGGAAATCCGGAACACCGCCAAATATTATCGGACGAGCATCGCCCTCATCATCCTCGGAGGATTGGTTGGTCTTGTGGGGATTATCCAAAGTTTTGGTTAGCCCCTACCGGCGATTAGGAATCGGACATGCTGCAGGAACTCCGCATCCGCAACTTCGCGATCATCGAAGAGATCGTCCTCGGTTTCGAACCGGGCCTGTTCGTCCTCACCGGCGAAACGGGGGCGGGGAAATCGATCATTGTGGACGCGATCGAAATGCTGCTGGGGGGGCGCGGGGATTCAAACGTTATCCGCAGCGGGGAGGAAACCGCTTCGGTGGAAGGCGATTTCGTTTTGGAAAGCGACGCCCTCGCCGAGGTGCGGCCCATCCTGGAACGCGAAGGATTGTGGGACGGGGAGACGCTCCTCACCCTCGGGAGGGAAGTGCGGCGCGAGGGAAGGAATGTGGCCCGCGTCAATGGGCGGACGGTCAACCTCGCGATTCTGCGGGACGTGGGCCAGATCTTGGTGGACGTCCACGGACAATCCGAACATCTTTCCCTGCTCCGGGTTCGCGAGCATCTACGCCTGCTGGACCGCTTTGCCGGTCTGGAGGAAAACCGCGAAAAATTTTCCGGCATTGCCGAGGAGTTGCAGCAGGTGCGAGGGGAACTAGCGCGGATCCGGGATGGTGAACGCGAGGCGGCCCGTCGCGCCGACATGTTGCAATACCAGATCGGCGAAATCGATGCCGCGCGAATACAACCCGGCGAGGAAACGGCCCTTTTGGAGGAAAGGACCCGCTTGGCCAACGCCGAGCAATTGGCCCAACTGGCCGACCAGGCGATAGCGGCGCTGGATTCGGAAGGCGAAGAGAATCGCCCGGCTTCGGATTTGCTCGGGGAAGCCGCCCGATCCTTGGCCGCTTTATCCAAGATCGACCCTTCAATGAATTCCGCCCGTGAAAGCAGCCAGGCTGTGCTCGATCAAGCCGCGGAACTTGCCCGGGATTTGAGGGTTTACCGCGAATCCATCGAATTCAACCCGC
>JBEKLP010000068.1:0-14064 GCA_050010135.1 Anaerolineales bacterium | reverse complement strand
GGATCGGCCGGCTGGGCCGCGGCCGCCTGCCAGACGCATTCGGCCAGCACTTCGTTGGAGGCGCCGGCGGCGATGAGGATCGAAAGGAACGAGAAGTTCCACCCGCCGCGCGCGTCGCGCAGGAAGGCGCGCACGCGTTCGGCGTCGCAGGCATACACCGCCTCGAGCGCGGAGGGCGGCTGCGGCGGCAGGCGGTGGAAAACATCGCCGCCGGGGAGGATATATCCGGCGTGCAACGCGCGCACCTCGAGCGGGGTCAACCGCCGGTCGCGCTGCTCCTGGATGTAATCCGGTTTTGCATCGCCGGCCACCAGTTGGCGCGCGAAGGCGTCGTCGACCACGCGGATGTCGGCTATGACGCCGATCGCGCACGCCTGCTCCGTATTCGCCTGCACGAACGCCCCGAGACGCAGCGGGCTGTCTTGCGCCCCGGCGCACCCGAAGAGGAATTCCGCCGCGCCGCTGGCGAGCACGCGCCCGATGGGGGACGAAGCGGAAATAGGCAACGCAGATTTTTTCGTCATGGAAGTATCACTCCTTACCCCTCCCGGTCATGCCGGGAGAACCACCCGGGCTTGACCACCCTCCCCAGAATGGGGAGGGTTGGGGAGGGGTCTGCAGTCCGGGAACTATGAATAAAATAGACATGGTAATTATCCTCCGCGGCCTCCGGCTGTATTCCATGATCGGTTACGGCCGAGGGGCCGGGGAGGGGTCAATGTTTTCTTGCCCGCCCCTTATGCGATAGTTTCTCCGACCGGCTTACCCGCATCCCGCCGCGGATGAGCGCGATCGCCATTTGCCCCTCGAGGTATTGCTTCTCCTCCCCCGAGACGAACGCTTCCTCGTCCGCGCGGATGAGCGCGTAGGGGTAGGGATCGTTGAGTGTGACGGCGCACTGTTCGACAAGCGCCGAATGCACGCGGTCCACAAGGCGGGGATCCGCGGCGGTCCACGCCGGCACCTCCACCCGCGCCACCACCGGATAAGCGCGGCCTACGTTGAGATAGAAGAAGTGCGCGCTCTGGTTCGGTTCGCGGTTGCGGTAGAGGTTGTTCCAATAGGCGGCGAACTCGAAGATCGGCGAACGCGTTCCCGGCGGAAGAAGGCTTTCGAACAGTATACTGTCGTCCAGCGCGGGAAAGGTCGTGCGCTTGGGGGCTTTACGTGTTCGCCCCGGCTTAGCGGCATCTTCCTGCGCCAGGTCCAGCAGCGCAAGCACGGGGGATCCGCCCGGGCGCGAGATGTATCCGGCGACCGGAATCTTTTCGGCCGCAAGCTTGTCGATGGCGGCGAAGAATTTGTTCTGCAGCGCGCCGCGTTCCGCGGGCGGGAAAGCCTTCTCGTCGATCCGCAGCGCCAGTCCGCCGTCGGCGAGAGCCAGCACGGCCCGCGCGGGCGCCGCTTGCTTTTCGGCCAGCGCGATCCGCTGAAGGGTGGCCATCTCCTCGACGGTGCGGCGCGCATTGAGGATCGTCTGGGAAATCAGGTTTCCGTCGGGATAGAGAGAATCATCCTCGAAAACGATATCCGGATCGGAGCCGGCATCGGTTTCGCCGGTGTCGTAGCGGTGAAGGAAGAAGCCGATGTTGATCGCGTAGAAAAGCGCTGCGGCGTGATGGTCCGGATAAACCTGCGAACCGTCGACGGCAACCAGGGCGAGGGCCGCCGCAAGGGCGGGGGCTTCTTTAAAAGAAGAGAGCGCCTCGCCGCCGGCGGGCATCGCTCCGTCCCAGCCGCTTTCCGCCGCCGTGCGGGCCCGTTGGTACAGATCGCTTCGCTGCGCGGCCAGATCGAAGGCTTCCTGCGCCTTGGGCAGTTCCGCCCGCACGCGCTGAGCGCGCACCACGGCGTTTTCCCGCAGCCGGTCGATCTGCTTTGTAACTTTATGTAATCGTAACGTCATGGGAGGGTGGGTGTCCGGCACTAAAGATAGGTTATCCGCCGGGTAATGTCAAGCCGGAGAAGGGGATGGAATCGGGGGATCTTATGGAGAATCCCCGATCCGGGGTATCCGGATCTCCGGAACTTGCGGGTTTGTTTTCTCCATCGGGATTATTCGATACAATACGGTCCGGAGATCGCCGCGATTCATCGGCGGTTGGAGGCCGGCATGCGGTTCGGATATTCACTGACGTTTCCCGTCCACGACGATCATTGGTTCCGTAAAATTTTTCTTCCAGCAATCTGGCTGCTCGTTCCGCTATTTGGCTTGGTCCCCGTCCTCGGATGGGCTTGCGAGGTCTGCCGGCGGGTGGCCGGCGGACAAGCCGAGGAGTTGCCCGCATTGGATTTCCGCAGGAACGTTTCGGACGGGATTCGAATCTGCGGCATCCTGCTGATCTACAGCCTCCCGGTGCTCGTCGCGGCAGTCGCGGGCGGACTGCTTGCATCCCCGTATTTTCTTTCGGAGAAAGACGCCGCCGCAGCGGGTGTTTCCTCGGCATTGTGCGCCATCGAGTGCGTCATCCTCCTAATCGCGATGGCGGACGGTTTGTTGATTTCCGCCGCCGTCGGGCGGTATGCCGCGGGGGAAAAATTCGGGGGCGCCCTCCGCCCGGTCGGATCTCTGCGCCTGATCCGGTCCGCGCCCGGCGCTTATCTGCTGGCGCTGCTGGGTTTTTTTCCCCTGGCGCTCCTGGCGTTGTCGGGAAGTCTGATTTGCCTGATCGGGTCTTTCTTCACCGGCGCGTATGCCGTCGCGTCCGCTTTCCATCTTATCGGTCAGGCGTATCTTGTTGCCCGATTCCGCCCTGGCGGGCCGGTTGCTTCGGTTGCGGGAAAATGACGGATGGGCCGAAAGAGGAAACTTTTTCCCTGCAAAAGTCGTAGAATAGTTGAAAGAGATCGTTATCTCAAATCGTTCCCGGAGGAAATGACTCAATGGAATCGACGCCCGTTTCCACACCGCCCCAGATAAAATCCCAAAAAGTCCAGGTAATCGCGGTCCTGATGCTGATCAGCGGGATCATCAACGTCCTGATCGGTTTGGGATTGGTTGCGGGTCTCGCGCTATCCGTTGTTCTGATCTGCTGCTCGCCGGTCGGATTACTTCCCTTGGCGCTGGGGATATTCGAGCTGATCTACTCCATACGATTGCTCAGTTCCGGCACGGAACCGCCGTCCTATGCGACCATGCAGGTCATCGCCATCCTGGAGATCGTTTCGATCCTGGCGGGCAATTTCATCTCGCTGGTTATTGGGATTGTCAATCTGGTCATGTTGAACGATCCGGAAGTCCGCCTCTCGATAAAGTAAATCCGGTAATCCTGGGGAGATTAACTCAGGCCACCGCAAGGTGGTCTGTTTTTTTAACGATAAGAAGCCAATACCGGTCGCGTTCAATCCATCGGCTACAAATTTTGTCCGGTTTTCCGTTCCATTAATACTTTTTAGAATTCAATTTCCAAGCTTTCTCAAAGCAAACTTTATGTGAATCCCTCGCTTTGGATGTTGAATTCGATGTTGGGGCATGCTAGGATAGTATCGGGCCAAAAGTAATTCTAAGGAGGATGCCATGGCAAACTTCCCGGTCGCGCGTGCTGGCAGGCTGTCCGCTGCCTTGTTTGTCTTGTTGCTGGTGCTTGGGTCGGCCGGGTGCGGACCTTCGGGAGGCGGCACCCCTCCCAGCCTCGGGGGGGACCTTTCGATATGGTACGTTGCTCCGAATGGCAGTGACTCGAACAATACCTGCCACACTGCTCAAAGCCCCTGCCAGACCATCGAATGGCCTATCACGCATGCCTACAACGGTGCGGTGATCCATATCGCGGATGGGACCTATACGGGAAATCTCCCGATCCTCTCGAAGGGAATTAACCTGGAGGGCTCGGGCCCGAATACTATCCTGACTGAGCCTAAAGGGAATTTCCCCTATAGCCAAGGCGGGGTCATCTACATCAATTGCCCGAACTGCTACAGCCTGGTCACCATCGCGAACCTTACCATCCAGAATGGCTGGGCCAATTCGGGCGGGGCGGTCTATGCCGCCAACAGCAAGCTGACCATGAACAACGTTACGATCTCGGGCGGCGCCGGGGGGAGTGGCGGCGGCCTGTATATCGAGGCAGGGGCGACGGCCATCCTGGACCAGGTGACGATCTCGCACAACCAGGCAAGCGGTATCCAAAACCAGAGTGAAACCGGGCTGGGCGGGGGGATCTATAATGCCGGGACGTTGACCATGACCAATTCGACCGTCTCCGAGAACACCTCGGCTGGGGATGGCGGCGGCATTTACAATCTGGGCAAGGCCGACCTCACCGGCATGGTCATCGATGGGAACTCTGCTCCGGACAACGGCTACGGGGGCGGGATCGAAAACTACTATAATCCCGATTACGTCAGCATCGGAGCGGTTCTGACGCTCACCAACAGCACTCTCAGGAACAATCATGCCGGAACGGGCGCCGGCCTGTTTAACGAAAACAGCCATGCCGATATCACCGGCACGACCATTAACAACAACACCGCTCAGGCCTCGGGCGGTGGGATCCTGCAGGAAAATTGGGGCGTCATCAACCTGATCAATTCAACCATCAGCGGCAACAATGGCGGCATCGAGGGCGGTGGGATCGCAAGCGGCTCCTGGTCCACCCTGGATATGTCGAATGATACGATCGCCGACAACCAAGCCAGTAAATATGGCGGGCTGGACTACAAGGGCGGGGATCTCTATCTGATTAATATCATCCTAGCGGCGAATTCCGGCTATAACTGCAGCCCAGGGGAAATCGGGGGAGGCTTCAGTATTTCATCGGACAACAGCTGCGATATCAGCGGATATGGCTTCCACGGCAACCTCGACCCCATGATCGGGCCGCTGCAGAACAATGGCGGACCGACCGAAACACATGCACTTCTGGCGGGATCGCCTGCTATTGATACGGGCACGAGCTTTGCGGCTCCGGACGTCGACCAACGCGGCGCCCCGCGGCCCATCGATGGGAACAACGACGGCAAAGCCGACTGGGACATCGGAGCCTTCGAGTACGGAGCCACCGCGGTGACGAGCGGGCAGGTGACCTTCCCGATCACGACCTCCACGCCGGGGGTGGGCAACTTCACGTTCCAAGCGGCTGGTCCCTGCTTTTCCGGCCCCGGCCCGGACTATGCCATGCTCGCGCAAGGCGTGATGGGCGAAACCGCACCCGTGGACGGGCGCTCGGCGGATGGCGCTTGGTTCCATGTGCAGCTCAAGCCAGGTATCGCCTGTTGGGTTAGCGGGCGCATTGGCACGTTCGACGGTAACCCGTTCGGCCTGCCGACCGTCCAGTCTCCGCCCACGCCCACTCCGACGACCGCGTTCACGCCTACCCTTACATTGACCCCGACGCCGGCGTCCTTCTTCAAGATTATTGTGAAACCAAACCACATTTACTACCGGGGCGCGGGCTGCGGCGACAAGCAGGCGCAGTTCCAGGTTCAGGTTGCGGATCCGGCGAAGGTTGCCGGAGTCTGGCTGTTCGTCCGATTGAAGAACAAGAGCGGCGGGGACACAACCGATTGGAGCGAGGCGCTGGTGATGACCCCGATCGGTTCGGGGTGGTACTCCTATTTGCTGCTTTCGGAAGACATTCCGAATTTCACAAAATTCCCCGACGCCTGGGTGCAGTATCAATTTGTGGCGTATGACAAGAGCTTTACCCGGGTGGCAACCAGCGATGTGCTGGGTGACGTCGAGGTGTCTACCTGCGGCATGTAAAATGCTATTCCTTTCGAAGATGGGAAAGGGGACGAAGATAAGCCGGATTTCTTTGTCCCCTTTTCTTTCCGTTTTCATTAAGCGTTCTGCGGGATGAGATTTATTAACCTACTATAGGGGATGGAATTTTTCTTATTAAGTTTGGGCAGCGCGCCGGCCCGTGTTGAAACGGATCACCATTTTTCCCAATGTACGATTTCGTTAAAATCTTTGCGTCCGGGATTGAGCACTTGCGAGGGCGGCTGAAGCTCTGAAGCCATCCTATCTACCCACCCCTAAGTCGAATCAATAGATATCACTGTCGGATAATCCCCTCCCTCCTTCCCGTATCGCGGGAAGGAGGGAGGGGAAAGGGGAGGATGGATAGGGTGGTCGCGGCGTGCTATCGGTGTCCTTTCCTTACGGTTACCAACGATCCCAGTGCACGATTTCATCGAACGGTTTGCGTCCGGGATTGAGCACTTGCGAGGGCGGCTGAAGCGTAGGATCGAAATATCCGAACGAGATGGCGACGTACGCGTGCCACTCGGCGGGAATTCCGAGGATCCGCCGGACTTCGTCCGGCTCGTAGAGGCTGGCCAGGCAGGAGCCGACACCCTCTTCCCAGGCGGCGAGCTGCATGTAGGCCGCGGCCTGGCCGGCGTCGAAGGCGATGATTACTTTTTGCGCGGGGTCTGGGGTGACGATGACCACGCCGAGCGTTGCTCCGGCAAGGTGTCCGGCGTAGCGGCCGGTGCGTGAGAGTTGCTCCAGGGTGGCCCGGTCCCGCACGGCGACGAACTGCCAGGGTTGGGAATTTTTCGAGGATTGGGCGCGCCGCCCCGCGCGCAGGATTCGTCTGACGACGTCCTCCGGGAGAGGCGCGGGCAGAAACGCCCGCACGGCGTATTTTTCGCGGATGGCCTGGGCGACGTTCATGCCTGTTCCTCCCGGGAGGAAATTATTCGATCGTATTGCGTTTGAAGTCGGGGAGCGCGCGGAGGTAAACCGTCCGGGCGTCGAATTTTTCGACTCGGCCGGTCAATCGCAGCCGTTCGAGCTCGGTATCCTGAACCGGATGGCCGAAGGCGCCCTGGTGGAGAAAATCCCCGGTCTGGATGTCTTGCAGAGTCCCTTCCTCCCATTCGATGACGACGGTGCCGTCTTGGAGGACATAGACCCAGTCGCGATTTACCGGTGTTCCATTCGTCATAGAAACCTCCGCGAGCGCGGCATGCGAGCGGACGGACCGAAGCAAGTTTACCATAGCGCGATCCTGGGCGGCAAATCGGCGTCGCTGCCGGCCGGCATCCGGACGTCCGATATCAGCGTGCGGCAGATTCGCCCGGGGGTTAATGCGACGCGAACCAGTCCAGGCTGTTGGTCCACATCAATTCGGTCGAGGCGTGTTTCACGCCGGGATGGAGAGTGACGCGCAACCGGTCCGGAGTTTCGCAGTAGGTTTCCCGCAGCTCCTCCTGAAACCGGAGCGCCCCTTCGGGGGGCACGTGCCGGTCCTCCGCGCCGCATTCAAAGGAGATTGCGGGGCGGCGCAGGTACGCTTCGAGATGCGTCATCGGATTGAACCCGTCGTAGAAGAATTGCGCGTACGCGTCCGGTTCGCCGGGCGCCATTTCCGTACCCGCCCGGAGCCAGTCCGGTGTGGAGTTGATCGCGGCCGCGCAGACGATGCGCGGCTCGATTCCCGCGATGGCGACGGCGATATCCCCGCCCATGGAGATTCCCCCCGCATACACTTCCCGGCCGACGGCTAAATTCACCATGGCCCAATCGATAACGCGCAGCGCGTCCAGCGCGGTCTGACCGAAGATCGGCCACATATAACGGCGGAAGTTGCCGAACACTCTGGTTTCCAGCTCCTCCGGGGATTCCCGAGCGCGTTCACCGTGCTGCCACGGATCGTAGCTCAGTGCGGTAAATCCTGTTGCGGCCAGTTGCCTGAGTTGCGGCTCGGTCGATTCTTTGGAACCGGTGAACCATGGCAGCCAGACGGCCAGTTTGCCCCGCGAGGAGCGGGGATCGGGTTCGATCCAGATCACCGGGACTTGGTCGATTCGCGTTTTATGTATTTCGGATTTAGGCAAAGAGTTCATGGATTCAACCTTACTTTCCAGCCGGGCTGCCTCGGTATTTTACGCGAGATAGCACGCCGCCCAATGTGCGCCGCCCTTATCCTCCAGCGGCGGATGAGGCTGGAATCGGCACACATCCGTCGAGATCGGACAGCGGGCGAGAAACCGGCATTGCGGCGGCGGATCGACCGGCGTTCCGACGCTGCCCAATATCTCGGGCGCCTTGCGCCGGGCGCGCGGATCGGCTTCGGGAACGGCTGAGAGTAGCGCGCGGGTATAAGGATGCAGGGGATGGGTGAGCAGCTCTTCCGTCGCGCCCGTCTCGACGATCTTCCCGAGGTACATCACCGCCAGCCGACGGCTCATATAGCGGGCCACGGCAAGATGGTGGGTGATGAACAGGTAGGCAAGGTGCATCTCCCCGCCAAGGTCCAGCATCAGGTTCATGATCCCGGTGCGGATCGAGGCGTCGAGCATCGACGTAGGTTCGTCGGCCGCCACGAAGGACGGATTTAAAATCAAAGCACGGGCGATGGCCACGCGCTGGCGCTGGCCGCCCGAAAGCTCGTGCGGAAGCCGTGACCCGAAGGTTGCGATGGGGCTCAGCCCCACGGTGTGCAGCATCTCCGAAACGCGGATCCGCCGCTCGACCGGGTCGGAAATCCCCTGGATTGCCAACGGTTCCCCGACAATGTCCAACACCTTCATCCGGGGGTCGAGCGATTCATACGGATCCTGGAAGATGATCTGCGCTTTGCGCCGGAAGATTTTCATCGGCGCGCCTTCCCGCAGCGCCGAGAGGTCGATCGGCGATCCATTCTGCATGTCGAACAGGATCCGGCCGGAGGTCGGTTTCAACAGGCGCACGAGCAGTTTGGCCGTCGTCGTTTTTCCGCAGCCGGATTCCCCCACCAGCCCCAGGGTTTCCCCGCGGCCGATCACAAGCTCAACGTCGTCGACCGCGTGCACACGGGAGCGCACGCGCGGAATGATCCCGCGCTGGATGGGGAAGAATTTCATCAGGTGGCGGGCTTCCACGAGCGGAGGTGTCATGCGGCCTCCATGGGATTCCAACACGCGGCGTAATGGCCGCCGCCGAAATCCTTCCAGTCGGGGACGCGCGCCGCGCAGACCTCCAGCGAGCGCGGGCAGCGCGGATGGAAGCGGCAGCCGGAGGGCGGATGCAATAGATCCGGCGGCTCGCCGGCAAGGGGTGAAATCCGCCGCAGGGGACCGTGGAGATCGGGGACGCTCACCAGCAGCGCGTGCGTATACGGATGCAGACTATGATCGAAGAGTTCCACGCTTTCCCCGAGCTCGGCCAACCGGCCGGCGTACATCACCGCCAGGCGGCGGCTCGTCTCGGCCAGCACGGCGATATCGTGCGAGATGTAGATCATGCTCATCCCCAGGCGTTCCTGCAACGCCCGGATTTCCCGCAGGATCGAATCCTGGACGATCACGTCCAGCCCCGTGGTCGGCTCGTCGGCGACGACCAGATCCGGATTGCCGGCCAGTGCGATGGCGATCGCCGCCCGCTGGCGCATACCGCCGCTGAACTCGTGCGGATATCCGTCCATCATCGCGGAGTCCACCCCGGCCATCGCGAACAGTTCCGCCGCGCGCGAGCGGGCCTGCCGCCGCGATAGGCCGGCGTCGCGCGCCCGCAGTACCTCGCAGACCTGGTCGCCCACCCGGTACACCGGATGCAGCGAATTCATCGCATTCTGGAAGACGATCGCAATCCGCCGCCAGCGGAAGGCACGCATCGCTTCTTCGGAAAGCGGGAGTAGATCGGTCCCATCCAGGAGTACCCGTCCGCGCAGGACGTGTCCGCTCTCCGGCAGCAGCCGGAGCAGGCTCAGGGCGAGCGTTGTTTTTCCGCAGCCGGATTCCCCCGCCACGCCCAGCGCCTCGCCGCGGGCGAGGTCGAACGAGACGTCGTCCGCTGCGGACACGTCGCCGGCGCGAGTGGCATACCCCACGCTCAGGTTTTCCACTTTCAGCAATGGTTCTTTTTCCATCGTGATCTCTTGGAGCCGAACTTTGAATCGGACGCAGGATCCGGATCGATTCGTCGGGAGGGATGCGCCGGGAAGATGCCGATCGAAAACCCCGGGAAAACTTCCGTAGTATCCGCTCAAGGCGGGATGGTTTTTACTATAAACGAAATTCAAAACCCGCGTCAAGCAGAACCAAACCAAAACGCACGGGAATATCCGTGCGCTTTGATATTTTTCTCTCACGAAGGATGGAAGAAACCGCTTTTAGGATTCGGGAATATCAAACGCTTCCAGATTCCACAAATCGGTGGCGGCGGTCGGGTCCATGATCAACCCGGTGAGGTCGGGGCGCGCGACGGCCATTTTCACCGTGAGGTAGAGCGGAATCGACGGCAAGTTTTCAGCGAAGATCTTCTGCGCCAGATAATGATTCTGGACGTAGGCCGCCGTACCGGGAAGGGATCGGTGAGCCAAATCGCAGGCTTGGTCGTATTCCGGATTGGAAAAGCCGGTCGGATTTGAACCGGAATACCCGTTGTCGATGGTCGGGATCTCCGCGGTGGTATACAGTTCGCAGGCGGGCTCCACTCCCGCGATCCATCCGAACTGAGCCGTCTCGAAGAGACGTCCGAAGAGCAACCCGTCCGCGTTGGCGACAAACATGGAATTATCGGTGAAAGACGCAATGTACCCGATCCCGCATTCCAAAAGGCTGTTGCCATAGATGGCGGCCGCTGCCTGCCGGAGTTCGGTGGACACCATCGTGGAATTGACAATCAACTTTGTCCCATCGGCCACGCCGGTCACGCCCTGCGCCGTGCGCGGCGTGGACGGGTCGTTGTCGAGATCTTTCCATCCGATCTGGTCGAGCAGGGCCGTTCCCTTGGCTGGATCAAACGGATACTTCGCTACGTCCTTATTAAAAAGCGGATCCTGCGGAGGAACGTAATCGTCGGGGACGGCGGAGAGGCCGCCCAGCGCCTGATCTACCACCTTCTGCCGGTCCAGACAAAAGGCAATCGCCTCCCGCAGGCGGACGTCCTGATAATCCAACGTGGCTTTCACGAACGCCGGCTTGAGGTTGAAATCCAGATGCTCCCAGGCGGTGCCGGTGGTGAACGCCGCTTGTAGATTCTTCTGGGATTGCAGGCTCTGGATCTCGGCGATCTGACCGTCCAATTGAACCGTCTGATCCACCACGTCGCATTCGCCCGACAGGAGCGTCGAGATCCCCAGCCGTCCGTCGGGGCCGATGAACTTGATATGCAGCGTATCAAAATGCGGCAGCCCTTCGCCGGCGCGGAAATAATTGGGATTCTTTTTCAGAAGAATTTCGGTGCCCGCAGTCCAGGACTGGATGATGTACGGCCCCCAGCCGATCGGCGTCCGGGTGGAGGCGTCGGCGGTGAGCAATTCGGCCGCCGACATCTTGCCCCAGGCGTGGCGCGGCAGGGGCACCCAGAACCGATGGGAATACGAAGGATCGATGTTGCCCGGGAGGGCGGTCCAGCGGACCGTAAGGTCGTCCAGTTTTTCATACGCCTGCGTACCGAGGATGGCGCGCGTCATTCCGGCCGGGGCAGGCGTGTCGGGCGAGGACGAGAGCTCGAAGGAATATACGGAATCATCCGCCGTGAGCGGCTCCCCGTCGGACCACAGCAGGCCGGATTTCAATACGAACGTCACCTGCAGTTGATCCATCGTCACCGACCCGCCCGAATAGGTTGCGACGCACGAAGCGTCGGTGCATCCGGCGGGGCGATATTTCACGCCGGGCACGAGCGCTGCCGCGGCTCCGTCATCGTCGAAAATTTTATCCCCCTGTTTCACCGCCACCTGTTTGAGGACCGCGCCGCTGTTGTCGAGCGTCGGCAAAGATTTGAGGATTACCGGAGTGTAGGAATAGTTGAGCGGGTCGATCGGTCCATCGTACACCGTCTCCAGCACGGTGCGCGTTTCCAACCCGCCTCCGCCGTAGAGATACAAGCTCTTGGGTTCCTCGCCCATGCAGATGGTCAGACTGCGGGGAGGTTGGATGGTTCCGGTCGGGGTGTTCGCCTCCGTCGGAAGCTGCGTTCCGGGCGTGATGGACGAACTTCCCCGGCACCCGACCAGGACGAACGTAAGAAGTGTTGCCAGCAGGAAAGGTTTTGTGGTATGCGTGATGTTCCTCATGATGGTTTTTCCCCCGATTTCAAAGATTGCAGGACTCTAGCATGAGCCGGGAAGTTGGGCAAGCCCCGCTTCCGCTGTCCGGCCGAGGCTCGGAAAATGCCTGAAATTATTATTCCATTGAATTGAACGGCCTTGTACCAGTAAAAAAAATTCCTTCGAAGGTGGACATTATCGAAGCCGAACGACGAAAGGTTGGCCTCGCGCCCGACCTCGCGCCCGACCTCGCGCCTGCCCTCGCGAAGCGAGGGAAGCGAGGGAAGCGGGGCTACTCCTTTTCTGCTCCGGGCTCTTCCGCCTTCCAGTGCGCAATCAGCCGCTTTTCCTCGTCCGATAATTCCGCTTTCGCCAGAAGATCGGGACGGCGAAGGAAAGTGCGCCGCAGCGACTGCTCGCGGCGCCATTGCCGCAACTGGGCATGGTTACCCGAAAGCAGGACATCCGGCACGCCCCAACCGCGAAACTCGGGCGGGCGGGTGTAGTGCGGGTATTCCAGCAATCCGCTCGAATGGCTGTCGTCGCGGGCTCCTTCCTCGTCGCCGAGAGCTCCGGGCAGAAGGCGTGCGACGGTTTCCACCACCACCAGCGCCGCCAACTCGCCGCCGGAAAGCACGTAGTCGCCGATGGATATCTCCTCGCTCGCCAGGTGTTCGCGTACGCGCTCGTCCACTCCTTCGTACCGCCCGCAAAGAAGCGCGAACCCCGGAGTCTCCGCGAGCGCCCAAGCCTTCTGCTGTGTAAACGGCGTCCCCTGCGGGGTGAGCAGGATGACGGGCAGCGCGGGCGGCGACCCGAGCACCGTCTCCACCGCAGCGAAGATCGGCTCCGGCTTCATCACCATCCCGCCGCCTCCGCCGTATGGAGCGTCGTCGGTCACCTGGTGACGGTCCGTTGCGGCGTCGCGAATGTTGTGCACTCCCACCGCGAGCAAGCCATGCGCAACCGCGCGGCCGAGGATGCTTTCGCGCAGCGGGGCCTCAAAGAGATTCGGGAAGAGGGTAAAGATTTCGATCGTTAGCATGGCGGCACGGCAGTGTCATTCTAGCCGCTCCGCGGAGGGAAGGCAAATCCCCAATATGCTTGCGCAGCATGTCATTCCGAGGCCTCCTTTAGGAATCGAGGGATCGGTGACTCAAATATGAAGGGACCGAAAATTTGAATGCGTTGGTCTCCTCGCACATGCGCTGTGTGTCATTCCGACCCCGAGCCGTAGGCGAGGGGGAGGAATCGGTGACTTGTTGGAACCGATCCAAACATGTACAAAACATCCGTTTCCCGAATTATGCGTTACCGATTCCTCACCCCGCCTTACAGCGGGGTTCGGAATGACATTTTGCGGATGCCATCCGAACCCCGGGAAGCCCACCAGGGTTCAGGGGGCGAGGGATCGGTATCGCAATAATGGAGATAAAGCCACCGCACGAATGCCTACATTAAAATCAATATGCTATAATCCGCGTCCGTTGCCGCCGGTTGGATCCAACCGAGGGCTTTACGCCCGGATAAGAGTACTTGCGTTTGCTGACAGGATTGCGTTGTGACGGATACGGAAAACCCCGAAAGCAAAAGAACTTCCCAGCCATCCTCCTTCCGTTCGGGAGGATTCTGGGTCGGCATGCTCGCCACCGCCGCCTTGCTCGGTGTGCTCGGGTATTGGGGGTGGCGGATGATCCGGACCAATCCGGAAGGCGAGGATTCACAAACGGGCGGGCCCGCGCAATCCGCAACGGTGATCGCCGGCGCGGCGGCCGAGGGATTGGCGCTGCCCTCCGCGGAAGCGCCCGGCGTATCCCGGTCCGATATCGCCCGTTCCATTGTTCTACAGATAACTATTCCGGCCCGCAATTCGGATTGGGTCACCCAGTACACCATCAAAAAAGGCGATTCGGTCTCATCCATCGCCAAGCAATTCGGCCTGAAGGACGCGAGCATCGTCTGGGGCAATACCGACCTGCTGGCCGATAACGCCAATTTTCTGCAGCCTGGTCAGAGCCTCAACATTCTTCCCGTCGACGGAGCCTTCTATAAATGGAAGAAGGGGGACGACCTGGCGTCCATCGCGGGCAACTGGAACACGTCCGTCGACGCGATCCTGAATTGGCCGGGCAACGAG
>JBEKLP010000067.1:0-14092 GCA_050010135.1 Anaerolineales bacterium | reverse complement strand
AACATCGCCGCGGCCGCGCCCAAGGGCTACAACCCGACGGCCGATATGAACCAGCACCTGACGCTCTCCCCCGGCGATAAAGTGTATATCAGTTTCCCGGTTCAAAGCAGCAAACCCGGCGCTTCCAGCGGCGGTAGCGGGAGCGGAGGGGGAGGCTCGCTGTGGCTGGGATTGCTCGGACTGGGATTCCTAGGCGTTGCGGGGTACATCATTTATTCGGTTACCCGTCCGCAGAAACTCGACCGTTGGTAGATCCTCCGGCGGACGAACCCGTCCGCAGGGTGCAAGACGCACTGGAGCGGTCCGGTTTCGGACTGCGGGTGGTTTACGTCCCGCAAAGCGCGCGAACAGCCCGAGATGCGGCGCGCGCGCTGGGTTGCGACTTGAATTGCATTGTGAAGTCGCTTGTGTTTCGCGGGCGGGAAACCGGGAAGACTTACCTGGTGGAAGTCGGCGGGGCACACCGGGCCGACGTTGCAGCCTTGGCGCAAGCGGCCGGAGAAAATGTAGAGATGGCCGCGTCGGACTATGTGCTTGCACAAACCGGTTTTCCGGTGGGGGGCGTGGCGCCGGTCGGGCACTCGAATCCCGTCGAAACGCTCATTGATGAAACGCTGCTTGCCTACGGGGAAATATGGGCCTCCGCCGGCAGCGATCGGGCGGTGTTCCGGCTTACCCCGGCGCAATTGATCCAACTTACCGGCGGCAAGCCGGTCCGCGTCGCCACCGAATAAAAACGACATTCCGTCTTTGATAAAACTCAATCCAATATTCGGATGCTAAATGCTTGGCCGTCTGCCATTCTGGATAAGCGGGAAGAACATCAAATACTTCCCTCCCACTTATTAAAAAAATGTATTCCCAAGTTATTATTATCAGAATACGTAAAGAAAAGCATTTCGGAGGTCCCGATGAAAAAAACCCAATCCAGCGTCACCGCCCAAGGGATTGCCTTTGCTCGGGCGTTTGAATCCGAAAAGAAAGCGGAAGAAAGAATCTGCTATGATCCCCTGGCGCGAAGATTGATCGATCCTGCGTATTATTTTTTAGGCAGGTTGTTTGCGGGTTATGGAGAACGCAAGGGGCCGGGGGTGATGGGTTTCCTGGCAGTTCGGTGCCGGTATATTGACGATTACCTTGCGGAGTGCCTCGCCGTCGGGTTGGAGCAGCTGGTTATCCTGGGAGCGGGATTGGATTCGCGGGCCTACCGTTTGCAGGAACTCAAAGAGCGCGTTAAAGTTTTCGAGGTGGACCATCCCGCCACGCAGAAAGTGAAAATCGGCAAAATTATAAAGATCTTCGGAAGCCTGCCGGAGCATGTGACCTATGTTCCGATAGATTTCAATCGGGAGGATTTGCGGGAGCTCTTTTCCTACGGCTACGATAAGCGGAAAAAGACGCTTTTTATTTGTGAAGGCGTAGTATATTACCTGACCGCGGAATCGGTAAATCAAACGTTCGCGTTTGTCGCGGAGAATTCCGCTCCCGGCAGCTTTATCATTTTCGATTATCTGTATGCCTCGGCGCTAATCACCGGGGAGAAGCGCGGCGAAATCGCGCGGATGCAACGCACCGAGAGATTCACCGGCGAAGGGTTGGTCTTCGGGATCGAAGAGGGAACAATCGAAAAGTTCCTGCGCGCTCGGGGATTTGGCGATATCGTAAATACGTCGGCGGAAGATCTGCATAAGAAATACTTTACAGGGACAAATCAAAAGAGAATTGTTGCCCCGATTTATGCCATCGTACACGCCTCAGTGGGAGGTTGAGTATTTCGCGGCAACAAAACGCATTCCGAATTCCAAAGATGTTCCGTGCCTGCCCGGGGATTTCATCAGCCATGCGAAGGGATCTTCATGATCCAAAAACCCACGCACCGCAAGATCATCGGCTTTCTCCTCGCCGCCGCTTTTCTGGCGGCCGGTTGCACGCTCCCCCGCCTTCGCGGCGGATCCCAGCAGCCATCGGCGCAAACCGCCGTTTCATTTTCCGGGGAGCCGCTTGCGCCCGGGGATTTCGTCCGTCAGATTTCCGTCGACGGCCAGACCCGCATATTCCGGCTGCATGTGCCACCGGGCTATGCCTCCGGGCGGCCGATGCCGCTGATTATCAATCTGCACGGTTTCAATTCCAACGCGCAGCAGGAGGAGGCCGTCAGCCGGATGTCGGTCAAGGCGGATTCGGCCGGGTTCATCGCCGCCTATCCGGAAGGTCTGGGTAGTCCGCAGGCGTGGCGGTTCGGCAGCAGCGCCGAGGGGCAGGCCGACGTGCAATTTATCCGCGACCTGGCGGCTACGCTGGAAGGGGAAGGCTCCATCGATCAGCGGAGGATTTACGTCACGGGAATATCCAACGGCGCCGAGATGAGTTACCGGCTGGCGTGCGATGCGGCCGATCTCTTCGCCGCATTCGCCCCCGTCTCCGGCGCATATCAGAAGTACGGCGATTGCCATCCCAGCCGCCCGGTTCCGGCGGTCGCCTTTCACGGGACGGACGATAAACTGCTCCCGTATCAGGGCATCCCGCCTCTTTTTCTGCCGGTGCGGGACTGGGCGATCGAATGGGCAGCGCGGAACGGCTGCGGCTCCATTCCCACCGTCACATTTCAAAAAGGCGACGTGACCGGCGAAACCTGGAGCGGGTGCAATCAAGGGGCGGATGTCGTGCTCTACACGATCGCGGGGAAGGGCCACAGTTGGCCCGGTTCAAACATGCCCGCGGCAATCACGACCCAGGATATCGACGCAACGGTTGCGATGTGGGATTTCTTCGCGGCGCACCCGATGCGGTAGAAACTTACCCCTCCCCATTCTGGGGAGGGGCCGGGGGAGGGGTAAACGCCACGGTCAATAATAGGACTTTGCGATATGGTTTGACGATTGGACAATATCGAGAGGGGGTCCATCAAACAGCATGATGCCAATTATTTTTACTCATCATACGAACCGAAACAAAATCTGCTTATCGAAGGAATTTCGAAAAAATCCAACGCAAGCGGAGAAACAATTATGGGAACGGCTGCGGGCTCACCGACTGGATGGCTTGCATTTTCGAAGGCAAGTTGTCCTTGGTCCCTATATCGTAGATTTCTTCTGCCATACAGCCCGCCTGGTGATTGAGGCGGACGGAAATATCCATTTAAGCCAAATAGATATGGATTTGGAACGTGATCGATTCTTGAACTCCTTGGGACTTCGCGTTATCCATTTATCGAATGAGGAAATATTGCATAATGAAGAGAACGTTATCACCGTTATTCGACAAGCCTGCAAAAAGTTATCGAAATCCAAAGAAGATATTCCCGATCGGTTGTCATGAGATCATCACGAAAAGAAAATATTAATCTGATTTTCCTCCCGTTCCGCTGAGTATCTCCGCCAGCCTTCCCGCCGCGCGCTTGACCGGACCGGCGCCCGGGGCGACCGGCCCGACGCACGCCGGGCAACCAAATTGGCAAGGGCAATCGTGGATCAGTGCCGCGGCGGATGCCAAGAGATCCGGCAGGGATGTATAGAGTTCCTCCGAAAGGCCCAATCCTTCCGGCAGGTTGTCGTAAAACATCACCGTGGGCCCGCTGTTCTCTTTTCCGCGCAGGTCCACCGTTACTCCCAGATCGCGCGCGTCGCACATCAGGAGCAGCGGCGCCAGGTTGTGCAGCGCGTGCGCCAGCCCTCCCAGCGCGGTGTGCGTACCCTGCTGCGCTTCGACGCGCTGGTGGCATGCGGCGCACAGCGTGGTCAGATTCTCGAGCGCGTTGGCCGGCAGATGTTCCTCGTTCCGCCCCGGTATATATCCAAACGAGCGGAAAGGGATGCGGTGGTGCACGTCGTGCTCGCGTCCCTCCGGCTCGGGAGCGCCGCAGTGCGCGCAGCGGAAGCCGTCGCGCTCGCGGGCCGCGCGGCGCGCCTCCGGCCACGAGGGCCCGTAATCGTTCGGTAGGGTCAGCGCGAGGATCTCGCGCGCCTCTCCTTCGAAATCCCGCACGCTCTCCGGCGCGATCCACAACCAGCAGCCGACCGTCGTAAATTCGTTCGCCGGCAGATCGATCTCGCCGTTGCCGATCGTTTCGCCCGTCGACCGGCGCAGCTGGCGGAACGCAACCGCCTGCGAGCGGACACGCACGTCGCCCCAGGCGCGCCACAACACGCCACCCTCGTTCGAATCGCGCACGGCCAGCACGTCAAGGTCCACCGATAGCGAGGCTTGCGTGTAATAATCCGTCTCGATCGGCCGGGCGATCGCAATCCCCGCCTCCCAGTCCAGCGAGTCGACGAAATACGTGCGCCCCTCGTGGAGGTAGATCGCGCCCGCGTGCACCCACGACGGCGCCGCGCTGCGGTCCACCTCGCCGATCATCCGCGGCCGGCCGTCTTCGACAACCTGCACCACCACGCGGTCGGTTCCGGCCGTGCGCAGGCTGATTGCGGCGGCCGGATAGTCTTCGCCCACCCAGGATACTTCACCGCTTTCCGAACGGTGCAATTCGCCTTCCTCCGCCAACGCGGCGAGCAGTTCGTCCACGTTCTCCGAGCCGAATCGTTCGCCGCGGGAAAACGGCATTTCGAACGCCGAGCAGCGCAGGTGTCCGGCCAGGATGGCCAGATTGTCGGGGTTGATCCGCGCGTGCTCGGGCGACCGGCCGAGCAGGAACTCCGGATGGGCCATCAGGAATTGATCGAGCGGGTCGGGTGAGGCCACCAGGATCGCGAGCGATTCTTCCTCGCGGCGTCCGGCGCGGCCGGCCTGCTGCCAGAAGGAAGCCACCGTCCCGGGATACCCTGCGATCACCGCCGCTCCCAATGTGCCGATATCGACCCCGAGTTCCAAAGCGCTGGTGGCCACCACGCAACGCACAATCCCGCCACGCAACCCGGCTTCGATCGCGCGGCGCTCCTCCGGCAGGTATCCGGCGCGGTACCCGCGCACCGATTGCGGGTCGAACCCCTCCGCGGCGCATTGGTCGCGCAGAAAACCCAGCAGCAGCTCCACCGTCCGCCGGGTGCGGGCGAAGACCGCCGTCTGCACGCCGGTACGAATGAGCCGCATCGCCAGTTCCTGCGACTCGCGGATGTAGGACTTCCGAATTCCGAGCGATGGATCCGCCAGCGGCGGGTTGTACAGGATCAGATGTTTGACGGCGCGCGGCGAGGAATCGCGCTCGATCGCGGTCACCGGCGCGCCGGTCAACCGCTCGGCGAGTTCGCGCGGATTGGCGATGGTGGCCGAGGAGGCCAGGAACTGCGGCCCGGTCGCCCCTCCGGAGGCGGCATAGAAAGCGCACACGCGGCGCAGCCGCCGCAGGACGTTGGCCATGTGCGATCCGAACACCCCGCGATAGACATGCAACTCGTCGAGCACGATGAAATGCAAATGCGAGAGGAATTCGGCCCAGCTAGTATGGTGGGGAAGAATCCCGAGGTGGAGCATATCGGGGTTGGTGACAAGCAGGTGCGCACTGCGGCGGGTATCGGCGCGGCGGGATTGCGGCGTATCGCCGTCGTAGAGCCGCACACCAAGCTCGCCTGCATCCAGCGTCTGCTCCCAGCGCGCGAGTTCCGCCGCCTGATCCTGCGCTAGCGCTTTGGTTGGAAAAAGATAAATAGCCGTGGCGGAGGGATCCTCGAGCCACGCCTGAAGAACGGGAAGATTGTAGGCGAGCGTTTTTCCGGAGGCGGTGCCGGTGGCGAGAACCACGTTTTCACCGCGCAGCGCCGCTTCCACCGCCTCGGCCTGGTGCGCGTACAACCGGTCGATTCCGCGGGCGCGCAGACCCTCGCGCAAATCTGAGCGCAGACCCTCCGGCGGCGGGACGAGGAGGGGTTCGCGCGGAGGAATTCGCTCCCAGGCGGTAATGTTGGGCGCAAAGCGCGGATCGGAGCGGAGCGAGCGGACGATCGAATCGATAGGCATGGATGAACGGAGTTGATTTATATCCTTTAGAAAAAGTCAGGATTTGTCATTGCGAGGAGCGAAGCGACGAAGCAATCTGGTCTTTCTGACGCAAAAACCAGATTGCTTCGCTCCCTTCGGTCGCTCGCAATGACAAGTCCTTGTTTTTCGGTGACTCATGAAGGGTCTTTATATCCAAATCTATAGGGCCCGAGGCGGCCCGGGATGAATGCTCGGCGATTTATTCATTTTTCGTCCCTCCAAAATTCTTAATCATCCTTCCCAGAATTCGCAGCATCCCACCATACTGGATCCGCGCCCCGTTGCGACGGTTGGCCAGCACCCGCTCGGCCACCCAGGGGGCGACATCCTTCACATCCGAGGCGATAAAGCTGAACACGCGCTGCATCCGGCGCCAATCCTCGTCCCGTCCGGTGTACTGCGCGGTGACAAGTTCGGTCAGGACCATCCCCGGGCGGATGGCGCCGACGATCACGCCGCTGCCCTTCGCCTCTTGCGCGAGGCCATCGGTGATATAGGTCACGGCGTATTTGGTCATCCCATACAGGTTGAGCCCGCGCATGTGGCGCCCATCGCTGCCGAGACCCTCCAGGTTGTAGATTTCCCCTCCGCCCTGGCCGCGCATCCCGCGCATCGCCACCGACGCGCCATAGAGGGTTCCCAGAATGTTGGTGTTTACTGCGGCTTGCAGGTCCTCCGCCGGAATCGCGGCCAGATCGATCTGGCGGTGGCTGATGCCCGCGTTGTTGATCCAGATGTCGATCCGCCCAAAACGCTTGGCGGCCGCATCCCACAGCGCCTGCACGGAGGCGAAGTCGGTCACGTCGCACGGCTGGCCGAAAATGCAATTCGCCCCAAATTCGGCCGCCAGTTCGGCCACGGCCCATCCCACGCGATCGGCTTTTCGTCCGGAAATGACGATGCCGCAATCGCGCCGCAGGAGCTCGCGCGCTAGTCCGAACCCTATGCCCCGCGTGCTTCCGGTGATCACAACGACTTTCATTGCAACCTCCCGACTCGGCGACTCCCGAACCCCTTAACGTACGTTATAATTTTTTTCGCCGACGGACTTTCCGGGGGGAAGGGCTTTCCTCCCTCCCCCGCTGGGGTGCCCTCTCTCCCATGAGCGAACTGATTCTGCTGTACGTCGTTATTCTGGTCATGCTGATCGGGTTGGCGGGAGTGTTTCTTCCCATCCTGCCCGGGATCGAGCTGGTTTGGCTCGCCGCCCTGGGGTATGGCATCTTCCACGGTTTTTCCTGGGGGGGAGTGGCCGCGTTTCTGGCCATCACCGCCCTGTTGCTCCTGGGCCTCTCATCCGACATTTGGATCACCGGCCTCGGTCTGCGGGCCGCCGGCACTTCGTTCCTATCCACGCTGGCGGGATTTGCGCTTTTAGTGGTCGGTTCGATTCTATTTACCCCGCTGGTCGGGATCCTGCTCGCGCTCTTGGGGTTGACCCTACTGGAGTACCGCCGTCGTCGAACATGGAAGAAGGCCATCGTGTCCACCGGAACGGCTATGGCGGGCTGCGGGATTTCCTACGGGTTTAAATTTTTTATCGGCCTGGTCATGATGGGAGTCTGGGGGTTGTGGGTTCTTTGGGGATGACGGGCACGGCGGCGTACCGCCGTTATTTTCCCCGGGCGATATCATTGATTTGACGCAACAACCCGAACAGGATCATCCCGAGATTCACCGCCTCGCCCGTAGAAATTATCGGTTCATCGGCTTCCGCCGTTCGGGACCTTTTTCCCCTGGCTTGCCATAACAGAAAGGCGGCGCCGACACCGGTTAATGCACCGATCAACCCACCGACCAGAAGCACTCCCGCAAAGCGGGGATTTCTATTTCCGCGTGCTACCAAAGCCTTTGATTTAGGCATGGTTTCTTCCTCCCAATTTGCGCCAAACTTCGCTCGCGACCTTCCCCCCGGAGAAGAATATTCCATCCATAAAGGCAACCGACTCCCGGATTCTGTTCAGGCCTCTTCTGATTGCCCGGGCGCCGGTCACAACCCGTAATCGGACGCGGCTGGAAAAAAAAGGCAGGGTTTCCAGCAACAACTCGAGACCGCCGATCGCCGCCAGAAGAAGGAGGCAAATCGCAAATCCCGCGACGATCATGAGGACGGTAAAAAGGATTGTAGCGACTTGCGCCCAGCTGCTCAAACCGCTCCCGGCGCCGCCCACGATCAACGCGGCGGCTGCGGTGATCGCGATCAGCGCGCCGGCGCCGATCGGCAGGTAAATCCACATCGCCGTGGCGCGCGCAAACCGCCTTCGGGTTTCCGAGATCGGATACAGGTCCCGCCAGAAATCCCTTCGCATGTTGAATCCCTACTCGGATTATAGCACGCGGATATCTGTCCGCCCCGTGTGATTGACGCCGGTAGATGCGGTATATATAATGCCCGCACGATGGAGGGGAATGTCTCCGTATCCAAGAAAATCCTTCCATCCCAAAACCTGTCGGCACCCATCCCCGCATCCAACCATCGGAGGAAAGATGAATCCCAAAAAACCCGTTCATTCCGAACGCGCCCCCAAAGCGATCGGCCCGTATTCCCCCGCGATCCGATCCGGGGATTGGATCTTCACCTCCGGTCAGTTGGGGTTGGATCCGCAGACGGGAGAACTGGCGCCGGGCGGAACGGCGGTCCAGACCCGGAGGGCGCTTGAGAATTGCGCGCTTCTCATCGAAGCCGGCGGGGCTACGATGGCCGATGTGGTCAAAACGACCGTGTTCCTTCTATCCCTCGATGATTTTGGCCAGATGAACTCCGTCTACGCGGAATTTTTCAACCAGGACCCACCCGCCCGCACGACGGTTCAGGTCGCCGCGCTGCCGAAAGGTGCGGCCGTTGAAATCGAGTGCGTCGCCCGGTTGCGGTCGAGCAATTTATCCGTCCCCCGCCGCAAGCAATAATTCCAAACCGGATGAGGGTTTCCGCAGAACCCCCGTCGGGGAATATTCGACCCGCGGTGTCGAAAGGAATAACTTCATGGATCGTCAACTAAAAATCCTGCTTTCAGCCTGTCTGGCGCTGGTTGTGTGTTTGTGTTGTCTGGGAGTCGCCGGCGGCAGCGCGATCGGCGCGTTTGCCTTTTTGCAACAGCAACCGACGGTCCAAAGTACCAATGCACTTCCTCCGACGAAAGCTCCAACCACCGAGACCGTGGGCAATCCCACGGCGACCATTTCTCCCACTGGGGAAAACCAGACTCCCAGGGTCTTCCCGTTGGATCTCTCCGATCCCGTTTCCGCCGCTGCACTGGAAACCCTGCAGAGCTTGCTGGCAGGCGATCCGCCTGCCGGCGATCTGGTGGAGCAGGCGGAACGGTTGAAGGGTATCGCCAACATCCCGCGCGTGGTGTCCGACCACGCGGCTCCCGTGACGGTCGGAACGTCTGCCTCCTTTTTTATCTCCAACCAGGATACGAATAAGACAAGCTCGATCACCGCCGTCATGCGCTACGCCACACGGCATGTTTATTTCTGGGTCGACCAAAGCGCAAGCGCCAACGATGGGGCCATCCGCGCCCTGGTGGACAAGTTTGAAAATTCCATCTACCCCACCGACCGGAATTTTTTTGGGACGGAATGGACCCCCGGCGTAGACGGGGATGTGCACCTATATATCCTCTACGCGAACGGATTGGGTAAATCCATCGCCGGGTATTACAACCCGGTGGACGAGGTCTCACGGATGGCCCATCCGTTTTCCAACCAGCATGAAATGTTCTATATCAACGCCGACGCGCAGAAACTTACCGATAACTACACGCTCACTGTGCTGGCTCATGAATTTCAGCACATGATCCATTGGTACGGGGACCCGAATGAGGACGGCTGGATCAACGAGGGGTTTTCCGAACTGGCGGTGTTGCTCAACGGCTTCGATGTCGGCGGCGCCGACTCGGTGTACCTGAAAAACACCGACCTCCAGTTGGACACTTGGACGGACCCTAGTGACCCGAATGATGTCGCCCACTACGGCGCGTCCTTCCTTTTCCTGGATTACTTTCTTAATCGCTTCGGAAGCGAAGCCACCAAAGCCCTAGTGCATAACCCCGAAAACGGCCTGACCGGAATCGACAACACCCTGCGGACCTTGGGCATAACCGACCCATCCACCGGCCGAACGGTCACCGCCGACGACGTCATGGCGGATTTCGCCGTTGCACTGCTTTTGCAGGACACCTCGTTCGAAAACGGGCGCTACGGGTTTAAAAATTACCCCGGCCTGCCGACCCTTGACAGCGTGCAGGGAATCGGATCCTGTCCCATGAATAAAAGAAATTCCAACGTGACCCAATACGGAATCGATTACTATCGTTTGCAATGTTACGGTCCGCTGAGGATCTACTTTTCCGGGCAGACGCAGGAACAAGCGCTTCCGGTCGATCCGCAGAATGGGAAGTATTACGTCTGGTCGAACCGCGGCGACCAGTCCGACATGACCCTCACCCGCGGGTTCGATCTGCCCTCCGGATCCGCGGCCACTCTGCAATACGACCTTTGGTATGACGTCGAGAAGGATTGGGATTACGTTTACCTGGAAGCCTCGGCGGACGGAGGACAAACCTGGACGATACTGCACACGCCTTCCGGCACCGGCACGAATCCCCAGGGCAATAATTCCGGATGGGGTTGGACCGGGGAGAGCGGCGGCAGGAGCGATCCCGCCTGGATCCATGAGCAGGCGGATCTCTCCGCCTACGCCGGAAAACACGTCTTGATCCGGTGGGAATATATCACCGATGCCGCCGTCAACGGCGCGGGGCTGATCGTCGACAATATCCGTATTCCGGAAATATCCTACGCGGCGGATTTCGAAGACGGGTTGGACGGCTGGGACGGGAAGGGTTTCGTCCGGTTGGAGAATGTTCTTCCGCAGAGCTACCGGGTGCTGGTGGTGCGCCGCGGATCGCAAACAACGGTTGAGGAAATGCCGCTCGACGACCGCATGTCCGGAAGCCTATCCCTAACGGCGGACGCGGGCGAGGAGGTGTATCTGATCGTCATCGGAACCGCCCGGTTCACCAACCAGAAGGCTCCTTACCAATTCATCGTTCTTTCCTAACGCGGGTCCATGAGTAAAAAATCAGAGGCTGCGCAATGCGCAGCCTCTCGTGTTTCTTACACTTCTTCCTCGGGAGCCGCCGAGCGCTTCCGGGAGCTTTTCAATTCGCGCATGCGCGCCTCGAGTTGCTCGCGCCGGGCATAGGCCGCTTCGCGGGCGAGTTCGCGCAACTCCTCCCCCGAGTAGGGAGTAACCAGCAGCGCAATGGCCGCCCCGACGGCGGCGCCCATTAAGGATCCTGCGACAAATGAAAAAAAGCGACTCATCGGTTTGCCTCCGGTAATTCCAAAGATAATGAAGGATGCGAAATTATACCCGCTAAATCCATCCCTATCCAACCCAAGTCCCGGGCAAGGGCTTTGGAGGTATTTTTCAGGCGCTGGCGGTGAGATCCGGAGTTTGGCCGGCGTTGCCGGATGAAGGGTTTTACCCGTTTTTTCCAAAACCCGAGGGGGCAAGCCATTCCGCCCTTTTGCATATGGCATTCCTTCCTTCCGAGAGCGTAAGCAGTTTTTTCAACTTTCCCAAAAATGAATGCGGTAAAATCACATCGATCTGCCGAAGGATCCCCTTTTGTATACATTGCGCAACCGTCTGTTGATCGGATTGGGCCTGGGCGTCCTGGTGATGCTGGTTCTGGCTTTTTGGTCCGATCTTTCCTCGTTGGAGAATATTCTTTCCCGCTTTCGGTGGGAATTCTTCCCCCTCGCGCTGGGGTGCACGCTGTTTAATTATGTCCTGCGGTTCGGCAAGTGGCATTACTACGTGCGCCGGATCGGCGTGCGCGATATATACCCCGCCGAGAGCGCCCGCCTCTTCGTGGCCGGTTTCCCCCTGGCAGTAACGCCCGGAAAAGTGGGCGAAGCATTGAAGGCATTGTGGCTCTCGGAATGGAGCGAGGAGGTCACCTTTTCGCGCACTCTGCCGGTCGTCCTGGCCGAGCGCTTCAGCGATGGATTGGCAGTTCTCGCACTCTCGGCCCTCGGCGTGTTCGCCGTTCCCGCGCTGTGGCCTGCGTTCCTGGCCGCCCTGATTCTCTCGCTCTCGATCGTCGTGCTATCGCAAATTCGTCCACTGGCCATGGCGATATTGAATCTGCTGCAGCGTGTGCCGCTGATCGGAGGGCAGATCCATGCGCTGCGGGAATTTTACGAAGCCGGCTACCTCCTCCTCGGCCCACGTCCTCTGCTTTTCGCGGTATGCCTTGGGACCGTCTCCTGGTTGGGAGAAGGGGTCGGTTTTTATTTGATCCTGATTGGGTTGGGAATTCCACCATCCGCTTCGGTGCTGGCCGACGCGATTTTCGTGCTGGCGGTCTCCACCCTGGTCGGATCGGTCTCGACGCTTCCCGGGGGGTTGGGCGCGGCCGAAGCCAGCATCACCACTTTGCTGCTGCTGACGGTGACTTCCGATCACGCGGTCGCGGCTGCGGCCACGCTGCTGATCCGACTGGCTACATTGTGGTTCGGCGTGACGCTCGGATTGATCGCCTGGGCGGCAACTCCGCGGTTGTGGAAGCGGGCCGAGCCGGACACACCCGTTCCCGCGCAAAAAATCCCGGTCGAAGGAAAGGCCCTCGGACCATGAAAAATTTCTTACGGGCGGATTTCCATACGCACACCGTTTATTCCTCCGACGGTTCGACCGACATCCCTAAATTTATCGCCGCCGCAAGGCGGGCCGGTTTGGATCGGGTGGCCGTGACGGACCATAATACGCTGCGCGGCGCGCTGGAGGCTGCGGCGCTCGCGCCTGATCTGATCATCCCCGGCGAAGAGATCATGACCACCGAAGGGGAACTGTTGGGATACTATCTTCAAAAGGAAATTCCCAAGGGGCTGACCCCGGAAGCCGCCATCGCGCAACTGCGGAATCAGGGGGCGGCGATCAGCGTCTCGCATCCCTTCGACCGGTTGCGGCACGGTGCATGGAAAGTGGATGCCCTGCGGAGAATCCTTCCCTTAGTCGACGCGATCGAGGGATTCAACGCCCGCTGCCTGTTCGCCGAGGACAACCGGCGGGCGGATTTGTTCGCGCGCGAAAACAAAATCCCGGCAACCGCCGGCAGCGACGCGCATACCGCGTTCGAACTCGGGGCCGCCGGGTTGGAGGTTCCGCCGTTTCAGGACGCCGCGACATTACGTTCGGCGCTGCCGCAGGCCATGGTCTTCGGCCTACTCTCGCCCTGGTGGGTGCACTTTTTTTCCCGTTACGCCAAATGGAAGAAAGTCGTCGCGGGGAGATAGTCACATTCTGTTTTTTTCCGCTATAGCTTCAAATTGACGGCGCGGAATAGAGAGAACGTAAAAAAAGAAGCGGCCTGTTGCCGCTTCTTTTTATATCCTGTGGATCGGATATGTTTGCTAAGGGATGATGAGCTTCTGCCCAGAGGTCAGCGTATAGGGGTCTTTCAAATTGTTGGCCGCGATGATCCGGTTCGGATCCACGTCGCCGAAATAGCAGGCGATTTTATAGATGGTGTCGTAGGTCGCCGAAACCGTAAATACCATATTGGCAGTGTGCGTGTGAAGGGCGCGGTCGCCGGGGAACGGACCTCCGTTGGACGGGATTTTCAGCACGTCTCCGGGAAACACATTATCGTTGGCTCCCAATCCATTCAGGGCCAGGATGTCGTTCGGGCTGATATTAAAACGCCGACCCAGGCAATATACGGTTTCCCCTTCGTTGATTTTATAGGTTGCCGGATGACCCGGAGTGGATGTGGGTACAACAGGAACGGTAGCGGTTGCGACGGTCGGAGTGCCGGATACCGGTGTGGATTGCGTTCCGCTCGGCGTGACAGCTACGGTTGAGAAGGAGGAAGTGTTGGTTGCCTCCCCGCCGGGAGTGAGGCCCCGCGCCTGAGCGGTCTGCTGGATAAACGCGGTCCGCAACGCATTCATGGTCGCGAGTGCCGGTGAAGTTGAAGAGAGACCGGATGGAGATGCGGCTCCGGTCGAACCTGACGGAGAGCTATAAGAAACCGTGCAGGCTGTCATCAGACCGGCAACCACAAATAGAAACCAGGCGTTTTTTGCTTTAATCATCTTCCCTCCCAAAATCCCGCAAATTTCCCCTGTATCCTAGCACAAAGGG
>JBEKLP010000066.1:0-14160 GCA_050010135.1 Anaerolineales bacterium | reverse complement strand
CGTTCGCCGCCGTGCGCGAAGCCTCGCGCCGGACGATCGGACTGCGGCATTACGACGTGCAGATGATCGGCGGGATCGTGCTGCACCTGGGGCGCGTGGCGGAGATGCGCACCGGCGAAGGGAAAACGCTCGTGGCCACCCTGCCGCTGTACCTCAACGCGCTTTCCGGGCAGGGCGCGCACCTCGTCACCGTCAACGACTACCTCGCCCGCCGCGACGCGCGCTGGATGGGCGGAATTTACGACGCTCTGGGACTGACTGTCGGCGTGCTGCAGGAAGCCTCGCGCACCGACAACGCGCGCAAGGCGTTCCTCTACGATCCTTCGCGGGAATCCCCGCAGGAAGACGTCCACCAGCTGCGGCTGGTGGACCGGCGTCTTGCGTATGCGGCCGACATTACCTACGGAACCAACAACGAATTCGGGTTCGATTATCTGCGCGACAACCTCGCCCTGCGGCGCGAGGAACGCGTCCAGCGCTCGCGGAATTTCGCCATCGTCGACGAGGTGGACAACATCCTCATCGACGAGGCGCGCACGCCGCTGATCATCTCCGGCCCGGCCGCCGAAGAGCAGACGGAGTACAAGCACATGGCGCAGGTGGTGCGCCAGTTGCGCCCCGAGGATTACGAGATTAACGAGCGCGACCGGACGGCGGTGCTTACCGAAGCGGGCGAAAGCCGGGTGGAGGAAATCCTCGGCCAGCCCTTGAGCGACCCGGATAGGCCGGAAGACGTCACCCCTGAGCAGGCCCGGTTGACGGGCCACCTGTCCCAGGCGATGCGGGCCGAACTGCTCTTCCGCCGCAACCGCGATTATCTCGTGCAGGGCGGGCAGGTGGTGATCGTCGACGAATTCACCGGGCGCCTCATGCACGGGCGGCGCTGGTCCGACGGCTTGCACCAGGCGGTGGAGGCCAAGGAAGGACTCGAGGTGCAGCCGGAGAACGTCACCTACGCCACCATCACCCTCCAGAATTATTTCCGCCTGTACGCCAAACTCTCCGGAATGACCGGGACGGCGCTGACCGAGGCGGAAGAGTTCGACAAGATCTATAAATTAAACGTGGTGCCGATCCCCACCAACCTGGAATACATCGCCTCGCGCGCCGAATCCGACCTGGCGGAAGTCCCCTACAAGGAAGACGGCAACAAATTCTTCTTCTTCGCGCGTAAAACCGATCCGAAGACGCCGGTGTTCTGGCGCCGCAAGGACTACAAGGACGTGATCTTCCGGACCGAGGAGGCCAAATATCGCGCCGTGTGCACCGAGATTCTGCAGATGCACGCGCTCGGCCGCCCGGTGCTGATGGGCACGACCTCGGTGGAACGGTCGGAGGTGCTCTCGGAGCGCATGCGCGCCGAACCGTTGCGCAAGCTGGCCGTCACGCTTCTCCTGCGGGAAGCATGGTGCCGGGCGCACAACGTGCAGGAGGACGGCCGGCTGATCGAAGATCTGCAGCCGCTCGCCCAGCCGCTCAACGCCCTTACCCCGGCCGTGTTGCGCGCGGTAGCCAAACCGCTCTCCGCCTCGCTCAATCCGGAGGATACAGCCAACCTGGACCGGCTGCTGGAACTGTTAACGCTCCCGGAGGAAACTCGGCCACGGCTGTTGCAGGCGCTTCAGAAGGGGATCCCGCACCAGGTGCTCAACGCCAAGAAGCACGCCGAGGAAAGCCAGATTATCACCGGCGCAGGCGCCTTCGGCGCGGTGACGATCGCCACCAACATGGCCGGACGCGGCGTCGACATCAAACTGGGCGGCGAACTGGCCGAGGAAATCCTGGCCGCGATCAACCGGGTGCTGCGGCGCGCGGGGGTGAACGATCCGTATAATTTAACCAACGCCGAACGGCTGAGCTTTTTGGAAAAAGCGGACGCGGAAAAGATCGGGGTCTACGCATCGGAAGTGGAATTCTTCCGCAAGCACATGCGCGAGGAACAGAAGGTGCGCGAGCTGGGCGGGCTGCACGTGCTCGGTTCGGAGCGGCATGAAGCGCGGCGCATCGACAACCAACTACGCGGCCGCGCCGCCCGCCAGGGAGATCCCGGCTCCTCGCGCTTCTTCCTTTCCATGGAGGACGACCTGATGCGCCGGTTCGGCGGCGAGCAGGTGTCGGGCATGATGCAAACCATGCACATCGACGACGCCGTCCCGCTCGAATCCGGGTTGGTGGGCCGGATGATCGAGCAGGCCCAAAGCCGGGTGGAAGGCGCGAACTTCGACGTGCGCAAACACCTGATCGAATACGACGACGTCCTGAACAAGCAGCGCGCCAAGGTCTACGAGATGCGCGAGCGCATCTACGAGAAGGACGATCTCACCGAAGACATCCAAACGATGCTCTCGGAGGATATCCGCCGCCACATCGAGCTTTCCAAGAAAGACGAGGAACCCTGGAAGCTCATCGGATGGCTGGAGGACGTGCAGCCGACGCTGCGATTTTCCGACGGATCAGTGCGGCCTTCCTTCGCCAACCGGGTGATCATCGACGAGCTGATGGAGGAACCGAGCGCCCAGCGTCTGCATAAGATCGTCGACCTGGCCGCCCGGGCGCTGGAGGAGGAAGCAATCCATTTGCGCGCGGCCTTCGATAAACAGATGGAGAGTATCGCCGAGCACGCGCGGCAATGGGAACGCGAGAACCGCGAGGCGCTCGAAACGGCGCTGGAAGGGGCGGAGATCGAAGCGAAGGAAAAAGGCGGGGAACTCGCGCCGCGCGCGCTTCTGGATGCGGCCGCCGCCGCGGCGGCGATCGATACCAAAGCGGTCCCGCGCGAATTGCTCGCCCCGGACCAGACCCGGGAACTCCGCAAGCATCTGCTCTCGCTAACCGACGAGGCCGCGTGGGTGCGGGCTTCGACCCAGGCGGCCGCCTGGCTCCAGCGCCGCACGGGACTCTTGCCTGAGCGCGCCCCCTCGCCCGACGAGGATTTCGACGCGGCGGTGGAGCGGTTGCACAATCAGCTGGAGAAGGCACTGGCGGACAGGCGCACGAGGGTTTTGCAGGAAGTGAGCGATCAAATCAAGGCCGCCGGGGAATCCGCGGCCGGAGAAAACGAACTGGCGGGGTTGCTCGCGGCGGTGACGATGCGCACGCAGACCTTCTTCGACCAGCGCACCCACCAGCGCCGGGCCGTGGCCGCGGCGCAATTCTCGTGGGTCCATCTCGCCGCGAACCTGGCGATGGATGGATCGTCCCACGGGGACGACGCGCTGGAGGAGCGCGTGGAGGCGCACCTGCTGGAATCGCTCGATCTGGTCAGCGTGGAATGGGGGCGGCGCTACTGGCACCAGATCGCGGAGCAGACGCTCGAATCGCTCCCAGAGGATTTACAGACCGCGATCCGGGAGAATATGCCCGGCGCGGGCACCAAGCTCGCGCCCGATACGGTTCCGATGCGCGAGTGGCCGGAACATTTGCGCCCGCTCGCAATCGAAGCGATCGGCCGCCGGGTGATCCGCCAGGCCCACCGCGAGCTGATGCTGGGGGTAATCGGGCAATCCTGGGTGGAATACCTCACCCAAATGGAAGCACTGCGGACGTCGATCGGCCTCGAGGCATACGCCCAGCGCGATCCGTTGGTGCAATACAAGAGCAGCGCCTTCGACCTGTTCCAGGCGCTCATGCAGGAAGTGCGATCGGGAGTCGTCTCGCGCCTGTTCCACATGTCGCTCCGTTCCGCTTCCCCCGCTGCCCAGGCGGCCGCCGGCGAAGCCAAGGCTTCCGGCCCCGAGCTGCCCGTGCCGCCGGAAAACCCATCCACGCCCGCCGCACCCGCCGCACCCGCCAAACGGAAACGGCACAGGCATTGAGCGGGGCGATTAAACGAGAGCGAAACAATCTTGTTTCCGCCCTTATCCCATCCTTCTCCCGGCTTATGCCGGGAGAAGGTGGCCGAAGGCCGGATGAGGGGGACCAACGCATTCATGAAGCAAGAACCATGAACCGGACGGTACGAATTCTCCAGGCAAGTTGCTTCCTTTTACTGGCGGGCTGCACGCTGCCTTTTCTCCATTGGAACAGCGGGCCCGCGCCGCTTCCCAATACCCCAAATTTCTCCAGCCTGCCCTTCGACACGCCGACCGCAATCCTCTCGCCTTCCCCGCTTCCCACTGAAACTCTCACCCCGACGATCACCCGCGACCGCGGCTGGATTCCTTCCCCCACGCTGCGGCCCACCTACAGCCCGTTTGAATGGACCTGCATCGACGACGGATCGCCCGACCCGTGCCACCGCGTCTTCCGCGATATTTCCATGCTGCCTTCCGGCGAAGGATGGGCGGTGGGCGAGCGGGGAGTGATCCTCCATGGCAACGGAGACGGATGGACGCGGACCGACTCGCCGGTGGACCTCACGCTGCGGAGGGTGTTCACCCAGGCGCCCAGCGACGCCTGGGCGCTCGCGGACGAGGCCTATCCGATCGGGCCGGGGGAACTGCGCACCCGCAGCCGGTTGCTGCATTGGAACGGCTCGGTATGGACGACGTTTTTCAATCCCGAGTCGCTCGGGTTTATCGTCGACCTCTCCTTCGTCTCGGCCAAACTCGCCTGGGGAATTGCGTTTTCGGACGAAGGCTCGGGCCCGGTCTATCGCCTGATCCGGTGGGACGGAACGAGCTGGTCTTTAGCCGAGCAGGCGCCCGCCCTTGCCGCGATCCAGATGATTTCCGCCGACGATGGTTGGGCGGTGGGAGCCGCGGGGACTCTCCTGCACTGGGATGGGAAAGGTTGGAGCGCGGTGGAATCACCGACGGACGCGGACCTCGACGAATTGGCGTTTTCCTCCGCCGAGAGCGGCTGGGCGGCGTCCAACCAGGGTGTGATCCTGCGCTACGCGCTCGGCAAATGGTGGGTGTATTCGTCGCTGGCGCCCTATCCGCGCCGGATGGCGATTGATCCGGATGGGGAGGACGGATGGATGTTTGGATCCTGGACGCGCGGCGACCTCGTTTTGCGCTGGGACACCAAAGACTGGAGCAGGTTTTACGGCACCGTGCCGGACGGCGAGGTGCTCTCGCTCGATATGCCCTCCGCCGGGGACGCGTGGGCCGCCGGCTGGATCCCGGGCATATCCCGGGCGGGAATGATCTGGCATTGGAACGGGGTAAGCTGGAAACGCGAGTTTGGAAATGTGCCGCTTCCGTTCCAGGCCGTGTCATTTCTTTCCGGGAGCGACGCCTGGGGTGTGGGCGACGGCGGCCTGCTGGCACACTGGGATGGAACCGAATGGTCGGAAGCGGACAGCCCGACCTCGCAAACCTTAAACGCTGTGGCGATGCTGCCCTCCGGCGACGGTTGGGCGGCGGGCGAGGGCGGGCAGGTGCTGCGCTGGGACGGGAGCGACTGGTCGGTGGAGCTGCCGTACAAAGACCGCGGCCCCGGAACCAACAGCCTCTATTACCGCTTCAACGCGCTGGCCTTCCCCTCCGCGTACGACGGCTGGGTGGCGGGGAGCGTCGAGGGCGGGGATTTCAGCCAGCCGTGGATCAGCCATTGGGACGGGGAGGAATGGACCGACGTCGGCCTCTTCGATAAAAAACCGCCCTGTAAGTGTTCACTCTACGCGATGCATTTTTCGTCCACCGACGACGGCTGGGCGGTGGGCGGCGGGGATCAGACGCTGATCCTGCATTGGGACGGCACTTCATGGCGGACGACCACTTGGCCGGATGCCTACCGGCTGCTGGCGATAGAGGGGATAGCCGCTGACGATCTGTGGGCGGCGGGCGTTGCGGTGAACACCGATACGTCCTCCAATCCAGGCCTGATTTTCCACTGGGACGGGAAGACCTGGACGTCGTACCCGGTTCCAGCGGGTACGGCCTGGATGGATACCATTTATATGAATTCGGCGAACGACGGCTGGATGGCGGGCGATGGATTGCTGCACTGGACCGGCGCGGAATGGCAAACGGTCGCATCGCCGGTGGAGGGCGTGATCGTGACACTTGCCCGCTCGCCCGATGGCACGCTATGGGCGGTGACGGACACGGGCGCGGTGTTGAAGCTGGGAGGGAGCGGTTGATGAGTAGATAGGTATAGCAGCGTTGTTCGATCACGACCGAAAGAGCAGGAGTCCAAGCCTACTCTGACATGTTAGTAATAAAGTATTCCCGCATACGCTCGCCGATGGGGGTAAGGTGTAACCGATGGAACGCAGGGTCTGGTCTTATTCTCCTCTTGCTCGAAAATCAAACGCCCGATGACAAGTATTGGTACAAAACCGGGATACGCCGAGCTTCATGACGGTCTCGAGCAATTGTAGATCGTCCACTCGGTAGATAGACCGGTAGTTTATATCAGGCGATTTCAGTTTGTCGATACTTCGCGGCGCTCGCCGGTTTTTCTACAACAATTTCAGCCGGTAGGTAAATTGATATTCCCGCGCCAGCAGGCGATACTGTTCCAGCGTATCCGGTCCGCAACTGCCGGTCCCCAGGCCGCGCTGGGCATGATCAAGGTTGAGGATCACCTCGGGGCGCGGTTTCAGTTCGAACGTGTGTTTGGCCTGGAAGAGATCGTCGGCGGTAAAGTGGCTGGCCGAAAATTCGAACGGGAGGTCACCCTCCACACCCAGGCCGTCGCCCGCCTCATCCTTGAGCGTCAGGGTGCGCACGCCGGTTTTGTGACCGTGCTCCTGCGGCATGATGTACGGCACGTACTGCTCCGTTACCGTGCTGCGGTAGAGCCCGACCATCGCCGCCGACTTGCGATCCGAATAATTATCCCACGGGCCGCGGCCGAACCATTCCAACTGCTCCAATTCCTGAACGAGCGTCAAAAGAACGCCCATACGGGGAATATCCGAGATGCCCTTGCCCAGCCGCACGGCATTCTCCACCTGCAACTGGCCGGATGGAAATAAAGTGTAGCGCTGGATGTGGCGAAAATCTTCCCACCGGCCGCGCCCCGATGCCCATTGCACCACCTCGATCACCGGCAACCGGTTCTTGGTTTGAATTAAACGCACGCCGTCGAGTGAATATTCAACGCGGTCGAGCCCCAGCGCCAGCCAGCGCGCCAGGGGCTTCTGCTTTTCCCATGGCCGGTCCGTCAAAAGCTTGAGGCCGTCGTTGTCGGTGGCGGCGCGCCAGACGTTCAGCCGCGGGCCCGATAGAATGAGGTTGCGGTCCGCGCCGAATTCGGCGAGCGTGCCCGTGGATTTCTCCAGGACAGCGCGCACCCCGGATACGCGCAAAGTGAAGACCTCGGCCGTTTCCTCCACCTGGATTTCCGGATCCGGGGGTTGATTTTTGGCGAGGATTTTTCTTGCGCCGCTTCGGGGGCTTTCCGTGATTTGTAATTGCTCCCACCCGACTTCATGTCCGGCCGGCGCCCAAAGCGTGGCCCGACGCTCATAAAAATGGAAGTTGAGGAATTGTTCGCCGCCTCCGCCGTGAGGAAGGTTGAGCTTAACTTTCAGGGACCCGCCCGGCCCGATCTTCAGCGCCGGCAATCTGCCCTTCCGAACACGAATGCCGTCGACGGTCAGTTCCCATTCGCCGCGCAGTCCATCCAGGCCGGCGAAATGCTGTTTGTTGACGATGCGCACGCGGCCGCGTTTCAGATCGATCGCTTCCACCCTCACCGGCTGAGCCAGCTTCTTGAATTCGTACAAGCCGGGATGCGGCGTGCGGTCCGGCCACACGATACCATCGGCGCAGAAATTGGCGTCGTTGGGCTGATCGCCGAAATCTCCGCCGTAGGCCCAATACGGTTTCCCGCCGGCCGCCGTCTGCCGAATGCCGTGATCGATCCATTCCCAGATGTAGCCGCCCTGCAGTCCCGGGTAGCGCTCGAAGGCCGCCCAGTAATCGGAGAGACTACCGTTGCTGTTGCCCATCGCGTGCGAGTATTCGCACAGGATCATCGGCCGTTTTCCCTTGCCCGCCTTGGCCCAGGCGACGATATCTTTGATGGCGGGGTACATGGGGCAAAGCACGTCGGTCGCGCGCTGCCCGCTCTCCCAGTTGCTTTCCAAAAAGGAAATGGCGCCTTCGTAATGCAGCGGCCGGGAAGGATCCGCGCCGCGCGCCCAGCCGGCGGCCGCGTCGTGGTTGGGGCCGTAGCCGCTTTCGTTGCCCAACGACCAGAAGATCACGCTGGGATGATTCTTGTCGCGCTCCACCATCGCGCGCACGCGCTCCACAAACGCATTGGTGTACCGATCGTCGCGGCACAGATCGTGATAGAACGCATGCGCCTCGATGTTGGCTTCGTCGACCACGTACAGCCCGTAGCGGTCGCACAGGTCGAGCCAATACGGATCGTTGGGATAGTGCGATGTGCGCACCGCATTGACGTTGAACTGCTTCATCAGGCGGATGTCCGCCTCCATCACCTCGCGGCGGACCGCTTTGCCGGCGGTATCGTCGTGGTCGTGGCGGTTGACGCCCTGGATCATCACCCGCTCGCCGTTGACGAGCAGCTGCCGGTCCCGGATCTCGATCCGGCGAAAGCCGATCCGGCACGCGCTGGACTCTTCGCCGCGCGGCGTTTTCAACGTGACTACCAGGGTATAGAGCGCGGGAGTCTCGGCCGTCCAGCGCTGCGGCCGCCGCACGGTTTTTTCGAAGCGCACCTCCGTGCGCGCTGACCGCGGATCGCCGAACGGCGACCGTGCGACGTCGCACGCCGCCGTCAGTGGCCGCTGGAAAACCGGACGCTGCCGCCCGTCGTAGAGCTGAGCCTCCACGGTGCAGTCGGGGTAACTCTCGCCCGGCAAGCCCACCTTGGCGGTCATACGCAAAATGCCGTTTTGATAATCGTCGGTCAGATCGCCGCGCGCAAAAACATCCTGCAGGTTGGGAATGCCGGTGGCGTATAGATACACCTCGCGCTGGATGCCGGCCTGCCACCAATGATCCTGGTCCTCCAAAAAGCTGGCGTCCGACCATTGCGCCACCACCGCCAGCAGCTCGCTGGATCCGCCGATCCGCGCGAGCCCCGTCACATCGAATTCGGCCGGCGTGCGCGCGTCTTTGCTGATCCCAACCGGCTGCCCGTTGAGAAAAACGTACAGCGCGCCTTCGCAGCCGCCAAAGTGCAGGACGATGCGGCGATCGCGCCAGGTTCCGGGGAGAACGAACTCACGGCGGTAGACGCCGGTGGGGTTGTTGTCGGGCACATCCGGCGGGAGATTGGGGAAAGGCATTTGCACGTTGGTGTAGTGCGGTTTGCCGAACCCCTGCATGGTCCAGTTTCCCGGCACCTGAATAGCGGCCCAGCCGCCGGCGCGGATGGCGGCCTCCGATACGGCTTCCGGGCGGGGGAAGATCTTAAAATCCCATTGGCCGTTCAAATTTTGAAACCACGGCGAATTCTCTCTCGAGAGCGTCAGGGCGTCCGCGGCCGATGGAAAAGGGATAAGCGTGGCGCGCGGCGGAAGTTTGTTGAGGCCGGGCAACTGCGGCATCTCCCAGGTCTTGGCGCCGGATAGATACAGAAGAGAATCGGGAAACGGAACAGCCATGGTGCGCTCCAATTCTTTTTTCCATCAAAACTCTTAGATGGTTTTTTTCCGGACCGTCCCGTAGGTTCGGCGTATCAAAATCCTTTTTTTCGGGCGCGGCGGATGGGGCTAATCCGGAAAACGAAAAACCGCTTTCGCCGAGTGGGTTGCATATTATGAACGCGCGGATGTGCTCGGCGGTCAATTGCAGTTAAAGTTCGAATGCCGGCTCCAGGCCTACAGAAGAGACCAGCGCTTCGGCGGCTTGCAGTTGCTCGGCCGTTCCCTCAACGGCCAGCCACACGCTGCCTTCCGCTCCGCCAACTCCCCCGCCAGCCGCGAGTTCGGCGCGCGCTCCGGTCAGCAGAGTTAGCGCTTGAAGCTCCGTAAATGCCTCGCCCGGGACCGGCATCAATCGCAGCCCTTGCCCTCCGGGGGCGTTAATTTTCACCGCCAAACTTGCCAGGTCCCCGCAAACCCGTTTCTCCAATCCCACCGGAAGGATCAATCCAACCCGGCGTCCCGCCACCGCTTGTAACACCACCCCGATCGTGCCCGCTTTGGGATCCCCGACAAGGATCGCCGCCTGTCCGCGGATCAAATCCAGCGCATTGGCTCCCTTGAGGATCACATCGCCCGATTGCAATTCATCCACGACGTCGAAGATCGTCTTGCCTTTCTGCCACTGTCCTTTCCGGATAATGACATCGCCGGGGAATTTGCTTTCATCGGGCAAACGTCCAGTATCGGTGGTGGGATTGCGGGGAGGCGTCGTAATGCCGCGGAAGAAGCGCCGCCGGGAAAAATCCCGGTCTTGACCGAGGGAGCGAAGTATTTCTTCTGCGACGTAGCCGTTCGTGGTTCCCGCAATAATGGCGAGAGCCCCGGAAGTCAATGCGGTTTGGATCGCAGGATGGCGGGCTAGGGCTTTTCCGATCAACCGTTTTCCCGCCGCGGGGGTAAGGGTAAATAATTTCATGGGAAGTCCCTTCTCCAAAAGCAATTGCCCGACGGTTGAGATGGCGGAGGATGTCCGCTCGGGGAAATGGTCAGACCTCATTCTCCCAGGCGGTCGGGTCGATGGGCGACCACAGGGCGGTGCGGTAGGGGAAGAGTTCGGCGCGCATCACGCCGCTGCTCACCGCCGGATCGTTGCGCATCAGTTCGGCCGCTTCCGCCTCGGAATCCGCCGCGAAGATTACGATCCCGAATGTGCGCTCATCGGCATTCTGCGTCCGGCCGGCTGTTAAGACCGTGCCTTGGGCGACGAGTTTCTGAAGATACTCGAAATGTTCGTCGAGGATCGCCGCTTCATGCTCGGTCGGGCCTTCCGTGAGCATTCCAAGACGCGTTGGTTGAATTCGATATAGGAATTGTCGCATCTTTCTATGTGGGCTCTGACGGCCTGCGCTTCCTCGATGAAGGGCTCCTGGCCCGAACGGCGGGGGCGGGCTGCCCTCTTCGTCCTGCGGTGGGGCACCGCCGCAAACCCGTTTCCATTATATTTCATTCTTTTGGCGCAATTAACGCCCACGGCCCGAGCCGCGGGAAATGCGGAGAAGCCAAGGCCCCAGCCCGACATCTTTGGAGGCCGGGTGGCCCGGCCGGTCTGAGCGACTAAATTGTCGCGTTGGATTTAATAACAAACGAGATGAGGTTGCTTCCTGCATCAGCTCGATTGTTATTGAAATTGATTTTCAGAGAATGGCGATTTGTGACGGGTTGGCGGGGTTATATTTGATTTTTATTTTATCTCCCGCGCGCGGAACGGCGATGCGGGGAACCATTAGCTGCGCGGCGGTTTGGAACTCGGCGCCCGAAGCGGGCTTCACTTTAAGCGTCAATACAACCACCGGATTCATGTTTACCGTCGCGCCGGTATCCGTGATCGACAACACCTCGGCGGTTGCGTCGGCCCCGTTTTGGGCGACCGATTGGGCTATTTGAGCGCTGTCCAGCGCCTGGTTGCCCATATTGATGGCGTTGTTTGTTTGGTTGACGAAATCCTTGCCCATAAAAGCCTTTGTCAAGCCGCCCATTAATCCTTTGTTCACCATGTTGCTCGCGTTTTCCAAAGCCTTTTTGGGATCTTCTTCTTTTTTCTTTCCTGAATTAAACATTTTCGCTCCTTTCTATGAGTTGGGTGATTATATCATTCCATGGCAGGTTTATTTATCAACGCTATGTGCGTTAAAAAAAATCATGGAATACCATCCATTTTATTCAACGACCTTTCAGGGGGATGGAAGCACTTCGTGCCTGCGGCGATTAACCCAAATGCCGATTAAAATCAATCCGATGATCGCAAGGCCGCTGACGCAACTCCGTCCGGCGAACTGCTCCGCGTCGTTGGTGAAACCGAAAAAGATGAAAAATCCCAGCCCGCCGGCCACCCACGCCAGCCTGTGCCGGTCGTCCCACGCCCCGCCGTTGCCGGACCAGCGCAGCAGCAGCCACAAGGTGAGCGCATCGAAAAGAATCAATGCAGTAACGGAGAGCGCCAGCGGCGGCGCCCAGGCTTCCGGAAGGATGTACACCGCGACGAAGAATACGGTCATGTTTATGAAACCGAGCAACAGGAAATGGAGAGTATGCGGCGCGTTCCTTTTCACCGGAGCCGGGAAGTTCGCCGGAACGAATCGCGCCGCGAGAATCAGCCCCGCAATCGCCGCCCACGAAAGCGCGTATCCAGGCCACGGAGGGACATGGGAGGTCATCAGCCATCCGGCCGGAAACCACAACGCCAGACCGATAATGCATACGGTCAATCCCCGGTTGCCCAGCCAGGTTTCTTCCCGCCGGATGGGATACAACATCTCTGCCAGGATGACGCTTGCGCCGATGCTGACGAGCACATGAAAGTGGATGAGCATTTCGGCGTAAGTCCAATTCACTCCCAGGACGTAATATGGCTTGAGGATATTCAATTCCATCCAGTTCGGATCGAAAAACGACCGCACCACGATCGCTTCTTCATAGAAGGCATACGCGACCCCCAGCAGAACCAGGCTGAGCCAGCCTTTCTTCCAGCGCCGGATCAGTTCGCGGCAGACCAGCGCACCGAAACCGTATGGGAGCATCAGCACCAGCACACTGAGGGGGTTGCACAGCTCCAGAGGGGGTTGATGCCCGGAGACAAGCTCACCAAGCAGCGGCGCTAGGATCAACAGCGTCAGCCAAGGCGGAATTTTTTTCAAGGAAGGGTTCTCCAGATGACGATTGGATTTGTTGACACCGCGCTGAGATTCAATTTCCACTTTTCCCGGAGGTTTGGATCATTGGAATTGCTACTGCGATTGACTCGTGTTTTTTCCATTCGGCCGGTAGCAAAGCAGGACGTTTCCCGAACGGTAAGTATTCGAACTGATGAGCTTCAGATTCATCCTGCGGTCCATTCCTTGGAAAAGAGGAGTGCCCTTCCCGAGCAGGATGGGATTCACCATGATGCGGTATTCGTCGACCAGGTTTGCTTGCGCAAGCGTCGAAAGCAGCGCGGCGCTGCCGAACAGCGCGAGGTCTTTCCCGCGCTCCTGTTTTAGTTTCAGAATTTCTTCCGCGGGGTTCTCACGGATCAGCTTCGTATTGTTCCATTCCGCCTTTTCCATCGTCCGGGAAAAGACGACCTTCGGCAGCGTATTCATCTTCAGGGTAACGACCGGATCGTCTCTCGTCGCTGTCGGCCAGTAGCCAGCCATGAGTTGGTAGGTTATCCGGCCGAACAATAGAACGTCCACCGAATCAAGCTGGCGGCCGGCAAATTTATTAAATTCGTCATCCACGGTATGCCAGGAAATGTCCCGGTTCGGCCTTTCGAAGAAGCCGTCCAGCGACATCATGTCGAACGCAAATAGGGTTCTCATTTTTATTCTCCTCGCAATATTTTACTCGATCGAAAGCGGATATTCCTCCTTCGACGTCTCCCGGATCGTCACCCTTAGATCCCAGGCACTCTGAGTTGCTGAGATATATAAAAGACCGGAACCAGAATCAATTGGTCTCGTTCTTCGGAATAAAGGATTCATCCCCCAAAAGCGCGATTTTCAAGGATTTACTCATATTATTCGGAGCGGGAGGAAATCCTATTAAAATGGAAGGATGAAATCCGCTCATACCGCGGTCCGCATCCGCTTGTCCACCCCGATCCTGCCCCTCCTGGCGGCGGCCTTGCTGCTCTTGGATATTTTTTCCACGAATAGAGTCTGGCTGGTGATGCTTGTCGGTCTGGGCGGGATGTGGCTGGTGAGCTGGGCTTGGGCTCAATCCCTCGCTAGAAACCTAACTCTTGTCCGCGAGGTCCGCTTCGGCTGGGCGCACGTGGGAGACGTGGTCGAGGAGCGGTTCACCCTGATCAACGACGGATGGGCGCCCGGAATCTGGGTTGAGGTGCTCGACCGCTCGACGATGCCTTCGTACGATCCGAGCCGGGTGAGCGGGGTGGACCGCTACTCCGAAACCCGCTGGCAGACCAAGGGCCTTTGCGTGCGCCGCGGGCTGTACATGCTCGGCCCGACCATCCTTTCCTGCCAGGATCCCTTCGGCGTGTACCGGGTGGAGAAGGATTACCCCGCCTTTTCGACGATGGCGGTCGTCCCGCCGGTGCTGCCGCTGCCGATGATCGAAATCGCGCCGGGAGGGAAAGCCGGCGACGGCCGCTCCCGCGCCGACGCTCCCGAACGGACCGTCGATGCCTCCGGCGTCCGCGACTA
>JBEKLP010000065.1:0-14800 GCA_050010135.1 Anaerolineales bacterium | reverse complement strand
GCGAACCGATCCGGAAATCCCCGAATCCGCTTTCGGGAAAACGATGGACGATTTCATCGCGCATCTCGTCCGGATATTCAACGACATCGAAGATTCTTGCCATGGGTTTCTCTCCCGGCGGGGAAGATGTCCCCGCATCAGATCGCCGGCCGCTGGGGCCGGAGGATGGAATGGACGATTATTGGCTGGCTGGGGCATTCGAGCCCAAGATCAATTCGTTGCGCCCCTGAAACGCGTCGATCGCATCTTGAGCCAGCGTGGCCACGTTCCGGATCGCGGCGGGTAATCCGTCGGATCCCATCGAGGTAGCCACGTTGTCCACCGCAGCCGACAGCTGCACCGCGCGGTCGAGCAGGGAAGCGTCGAATTGATAGATCTTGACGAGTTCCGTTTCGTTGACCTTGATCGCATCGAAGAACCCTGCATATCCGTACGAAGCCGTACGAACCCGGTCGATGAACGTCCGGAGTTTAATGGCGGCGGCTTCGAGATCATCCACCGCTTCGATCGATCCCTGGTTGATCAGGTCACGCTGGAGCCCCGAAATCCGGGACCATTGCTGTTCGAACCGGGTGGCGACCGTCTCGCGGAGAAGCTTATCCGCGTCGCGCCGGGAGTTCCGGTCCGCATAACCTTTGAACCCGGGGATGGCGGCGCCGATCTTTTCGATCAAATTCCTGCTGTCGGTGATTCTCTGAAATAGGTCTGCCATGCGAAACCTCCTTGCATGCGCTTATTTTTTGCCCGGCGGTGATTGCCGCTCTATTATAGGCCACTTCCCTCCTCGCGCAAGTTTTCCACTTCAGCGGAAGCGGTCCCTGCGGCGATGCGTTCCGGGCATCAGTAACAATATACGCGGAAACTATTAGAAAGGTGTCAATGCGGGGTTTTAAAAGCAATTCTCAGCGCGGGAACGGCCGCAGGCAAAATTTGGGCTGTCATGCCCGCGCAAGCGTGCCCCCGGCCGGCATGCGGGTAGCGGGCATGACGGGATGCATAATATGCGGGTGAAATCTCCACGGGCATTAAAAAAAGCGCAGCTTTTTCCGGGCGGGGGTGAACGGGCGGATTTTTATGGAGGATTCCATCCGGGAACCGGTCGCATTAAGTGCTTTGGACAATCACCAAGGTTTGGGACGCGCCTGCCTGCCGATCAACCGTCGGACGCGATACCGCCTGGTCGGCCCGCGGGGAATTTCACGGTCCGACCCTGCAAGAAACACTTTTGCCAGTTGCCGTCCGCGATCGATTAAGTTTTCGGCTTGCGTGAAATCCCACGGGCGCACCGATCCCGCATCGAGCGGAAGGAAATGCACCCGGACGCCCGCCTGCCGGGTCCATTCTAATTGATTGGCCGTCAGCTGGCCGATCATCGCGCCGAGGGCGAATCCGGAAATGGTGATGATCCCGGACCCTTCCATCATGACCAAATCCCCCTGGATATTCATCGCCAGGATTTCATCGGCACCATATTCCACCGCCACGCGCAACGGCAAATTGGCGGCAAGACCGCCGTCGAGGTACCGCCGCGAACCGACTTTCCAAGGCGGAAAATACGGAGGCATAGCGGAGGTGGCCATCGCGCCATCCAGCAATCGGTCGTCGCGGCGCTCGCCGAAGACCCGGACCAGGCCGGCGGGATATTCCACCGCCAGGGCAAATGCCCGCTCTCCCGTCCGGTCGTATATGTCTCCGAACGTCGCGCATCCGTCGGGTAAATGCGAGGCGATGAATTCGGCGACGGGCTCATTGGGAAACAAGCTTTCCATCCCCGCCGCAAACCGGCGCGTGGCCGTGAAGACGCTAGCTCCGCCCTGGGGAACGGGCCGCGCTTTGTGCCATAATTTCTGGAGGACCCGGACTCCCTGCGGGGTGGGATCGGAAGCCATCAGGATTGCGTTCAATCCGCCGGCCGAAGTGCCCACCCACAGGCCGGGTCGAATCCCGGCCTCCAGCAACACTTCCAACGCCCCGGCTTCGAGTGCTCCGTAATTTCCTCCCCCGCTCATGACCATTGCAAGCATAGGATCCTCTCCGGTAAAAGAATACCACTATTTAAAAATGAAATCACGGCGGGATTCGAGGCTTTATGCCTTTTCGAATTGCCCATTCCGGGCCGGTTCCTTCTTTTGCTATAATTCCTTTGGAAAGGGATAGACCACTTTGCCGGGCCATCTGACCGTAGAACAGGATCTGCTCATCTTCGCAGGCGTCCTCGTGGCGATCGCTCTGCTCGTCGTCGTCGCGGGATTATTGCTGCTGCGCAGGGCGCCGCGCCAACCCTTTTTCCTGATCCGCCAGCAAACCGCTGCCGCCGGCTGGCGGCTGCTGATCGTCGCCGTTGCGATCCTGGCTCTGGCCGGCACCGTCCGCTTGTTTGGAGCGCCGGTGGTGTTTCAGGTGATCACACCCACCCCGTCGATTACCCCGACTCCCAGCATCACTCTCACACCGACCATCACCTTCACCCCCTCGCGCACGCCGCCGCCGACCATCACATTAACCGCGACCATGACCTTCACGCCGACGCCCTCCCCGACGCCATTGGTCCCGTTCAACATCCTGCAGCAATTCACCAGCAACGTCACGCCCGATCCGAGATTGGTGGTTCACCCGCTGTCGTTCGCGCAATCGATCACCGCCGATTTTCAACCCATCCTTCCCACCGTGGTGTTCCATAATTACCAAAACGCCATTATTCAGAAAATATATGTCACCTTCAACTATGAATACGTCAATCCGGGCGTGGAATGGACCGTGATCTGGCACCGCGACGGCAGCCTGGCCTATTGGGAATCGCATCCATGGGACGGGCCTCTCGCGGGTCGTGGAATGATCGTCTGGAACACCGCACCCAATTTTTTTGTGCACGGGACGTATGAAGTCCAGATCTTCGCCGGCGGCCAGTGGAAGCAATCGGGGCAATTTGATGTCGTCGGCGCCAATCCGATACCAACCGATACGGTTTCCCCCACGATAACGAAGCTTCCGCCGCCAACAGCGACGCTTTCCGTTTTAAAAACTCCCACACCTTCCAACACCCCCACCAAATAATCCGCAAGACCCGATGATCATGGACCATAGACCATGGACCATCGACCATCGACCATCGTCCATCGTCCATGGTCTATGGTCAGCGGCGCGTGGTTGTCGCACCGCCGCCTTCACATCATCTCTTCGTATAACCTCTCCAGCGTCAGATCGGGGATCACCGTTTGCTTGGAGCGTAGGGTCAGCGATGCGGCCGAGATCCCCAGGCGGACGGCTTCGTCGATGGGAATTTCGTTCAACACGGCGAAGAGCACGGCCGCGGTGAGCGCATCGCCGGCGCCGGTCGGATCGACGATGACGGTGTGCAACCCGGGGATGTGTCCCCGGCCTTCGCGTGTGGCGTAGGCCACCCCGAACTCTTCCAGGGAAATCACCGCGATGCACACTCCCCGCACGACCAGTTCCTGCGCCGCCGCCACCGCCTCGGAAGGATCTTCCAGACGCATGGGACGCCCAAGCAGGATTTCCGCTTCCCCGGCATTGGGGGTGACAAGATACAAATCGCGCAAATGGGGCGTTAACCGGGAGGCCAAATGTTTTGAGGTCGGATCGGCGCTGACCGGGATGCCGGTCTTCCGCGCGAGTCGCACCGCTTCGGCGATGGTTTCGGGCGACAGGTTTGCGTCCAGAAACACCATTCCCGCGCTCCGGAATAGGGCCTCCTCCCCTTTTAGGAATTCCGGCGTAAGGGCCCGCAGCGGCGTCATATCATCCAGCGCCATGCGCAAGCGACCATGGGAATCCACGACCGCCAGGTACGCGCCGGTGGTTTGCCCGGGCAGCACCTGCATGTGGGAGACGTCAACTCCGGCTTCCTTTAATAGGTCCATCAGCCCGCGTCCCTGGGGATCGTCTCCCACCGCCGACAGTAAGGTGCAGGGCTGGCTGAGCCGAGCCAGATTCTCGGCCACGTTCCGGGCCACGCCTCCGAAAGCAAAACGGATGCTGGCCGGCGTGGAAGTCCCCTCCTCCGGATCGCCGCTAAGACGGCCAACCATGTCCAACCCGGATGTACCGATCACCAAAACGGGTTTCTCATTATCCAGCTTTCCCATGGCGGCCCTCCTTACCTCAAAATCCTTTACGTTCCAACACCGGTCCCGTGTGCGCGACGCAGGGGTCGATATTTTATCCCGTTCCGAAAAAACCGATTTTTGCAAGGGATCAGTCGATACCGTTAGGGAGTGCAGAAAAAGTCGGGCTTTGTCATTGCGAGCGACCGAAGGGAGCGAAGCAATCCCCCAATAACGGACGTAAAAAACTCCCTACCAATGGAATGGATAATTCTTTCGCCAATCAATAAACCGGATTGCTTCGTCGCTTCGCTCCTCGTAATGGCATCTTTCTTGATTTTCCGCATCCTCCCAGGGATTAAAAATTATGGCGCGGACGGTATTGCAATGCTTCGGCCAAGTGAGCCGGGGTGATATTTTCAGAAGCGGATAGGTCGGCGATCGTCCGGGCCACCTTGAGCACGCGGTGGAAGGCGCGCGCCGAGAGCTGCAACTGCTGCATGGCGGCCCGCATCAGGGCGGAGCCGGCGTCGTCGAGGCGGCATATCCTGCGCACGTCGCCGGCGCGCATCTCGGCGTTGCACGTCAGGTCGCTTCCGGCGAAGCGCTCGCGGGCCCGCGCCCGGGCGGCTTCCACGCGGGCGCGTACTGCGGATGAACTTTCCCCCGGTTGCGGATCCGCGAGTTTCGCGAATTCCACCCGCGGCACCTCGACATGAATGTCGATGCGGTCGAGCATCGGGCCGGAAATGCGCTTTTGATACCGGGTCACGAGCGCCGGGGCGCAAGTGCAGGCGCGGACCGCGTCGCCGGCGTAACCGCACGGGCAAGGGTTCATCGCCGCCACCAGCATGAAGTTGGCCGGGAAGGTCAGCGAGCCGTGGGCGCGCGAAATGGTCACCACTTTGTCCTCCAGCGGCTGGCGCAGCACTTCCAACACGCGGGTTCCGAATTCGGGGAATTCATCCAGGAAGAGCACTCCGCGATGGGCCAGGCTGATTTCCCCCGGCCGCGGCCAGTTGCCGCCGCCCGCCAACCCGGCGTGCGAAATGGTGTGATGCGGCGCGCGAAACGGGCGGTGCCGGATCAGCGGGACGTCCGGCGGGAGCTGGTCCGCCACCGAATAGACGCGGGTGATATCCAGCGCCTCTTCGAGGGAAAGCCGGGGGAGAATGGACGGCAAGGCTCTCGCCAGAAGGGGCTTCCCTGCGCCCGGCGGTCCGATGAGCAAAACATTGTGTCCGCCGGCGGCGGCCACTTCCAGCGCGCGCTTGGCGTGTTCCTGTCCGCGGATTTCTTCCAATGCGGTGAAGATCGTCCGGCCGTTTTCTTCGCCCGGCGCTTCCTCGTCGCTCAAGCTCAGTGCCTTGGCGGGTTCGAGCGGGCTTTCTCCGGTCAAGTGGCGGACCAACGCGGTGATATGCTCCACCGGATACACTTCCAGATCCGGGATCAGCGCAGCTTCGCGTGCGTCGCAGGCGGGAACGAACACCCTTTTCAGCCCCAGATGCCTGGCCAGCACAGTCATGGGCAAGACGCCGCGCACATGCCGGACCGATCCGTCCAGCGAAAGCTCGCCGACCATCAGGGTTTGATCCAATCCGTCGCCGGGAATCTGCCCAGAAGCAACCAGCAGCCCCACGGCGATCGGAAGATCGTAGGCCGGGCCTTCCTTGCGGAGGTCAGCCGGCGCCAGATTAACGGTAACCCGCCGGTACGGGAATGAGAGACCGGCGTTCTTAACCGCCGCCTGAACGCGTTCGCGGCTCTCCTGCACGGCGGTATCGGGCAGGCCGACAATGACAAACGACGGCATGCCGTTGGAAACGTCCACTTCCGTTTGGACCACGGCGCCGTCGAGACCGATTACTGCACAGGATGATACGCGAGCCAGCATTGTCTCCCCCTTGGAGTTGAAATTCCGGCCACAGTGTAGCCCGTGCCGGTAAGCATGTCAAGCCGAACGCGGTCCGATTGTCTTCATTCTCCGCAACCATCCCGGCTCGCCTGCGGCAACCGCCGATGCTTTGGCGGCTTTCCAACGGAAGAAGACTATGTTTAAATGAAGGCGCCATGATGCGTATCACTTCAGCAATCTTCATACCGGACGGGGAATTGGAATTCGAATTTCTTCGCGCATCCGGACCGGGCGGCCAGAACGTGAACAAGGTCGCCACGGCGGTGCAGTTGCGGTTCGACATACTCCGATCCGCGTCACTCCCGGAGGAGGTGCGCCGCCGGTTGATCCGACAGGCGGGCAAGCGGGTATCGAAAGATGGAATTCTCCTTCTCCAGGGAAGGCGTTTCCGCACCCAGGAGCAGAATCGCACCGACGTTCTGGAGCGGCTGCGGGAACTGGTCGCCCGCGCCGCGGCCGCGCCCAAACGGCGAACGCCGACCCGTCCGACAAAAGGCTCACGGGAACGCCGTCTGCAAAGCAAGCGCCGCATCGGCCAGCGAAAATCGTCGCGGCTTCGGCGACATCTCGGGGAAGAGTAGGCCGGAGAAGCGGTAGGGGAATATAATTCCATCCATAAACGACTTTAGCGGATTCGATTCCTTCCCCGGGGCCGTGACGATTTGCACCCCCGAGGGGATCATCACCTACATGAACGCCGCCGCCGAAATTCAACTGGCCAAGCACGGCGGCCGGGCGCTGATCGGATCCAACGTCCTTGATTGCCATCCCTCGCCGGCGCGGGAAAAACTCGCGGAGCTCATGCGCGGCCGCCTGACCAACACATATACCTCCGAGAAAAACGGAACGAAGCGCCTCGTCTACCAATTCCCCTGTTATCAAGACGGTACCTACGCTGGGTACGGGGAAATTTCCTTCGAGGTTCCATTCGCTATCCCGAATTTTATTCGAACGTAAGTTCCTTCTCCCATACCTCATCCAATTTTGTAGAACAGTACACAGAATTCACGGAAGGAAAACAGAAGACACGGACTAAAACTGGAAACATACTCTGCCCCGATGGAATCTTGTCGTTTTTCGGTGAGTTCCGTGGGGTTTTCGGTGTCTTCCGTGTACCCCATCCGTCGGATGTCCGCTATCCGCGGAAATCCCAAAAAGCTGAATCCTTTCGGCTTCCCAGTTCGTATATAAAAGGAAAGAAACGGGAGCGGTGCATGTGACAAATCCAAGTTGCCTCCCCGTTATCCTCGTGCTACACTTTAGATCCTACGGGAGGCCGCCATGAACGCATTACGGATCATCGGATACATCGCCGCAGCCATCCTGGTCTTATTCGGGGTGCTTTTCATCTGGGCCGCCTTCGGCCAGGAATCGCATCCCGAATACATCTGCGTGGGTGGGGTCAGCGTGGCCATCGGATTCGGGTTGATCGCGCTGGCTACGTGGAGGCCGGGCGCCCCCAAACCGGCCGATAATGTCACGCTCAAGATCGACCTGCCCGCCAACGTGAACCTCGATTCGCTGAAATGCAAATCCTGCGGCGGCACGCTCACGGCTGACAACATCAAAATGGTGGCCGGAGCTCCGGTGGTTACCTGCCCCTATTGCCACACTACCTACCAGCTGACCGAAGAACCCAAGTGGTGACGGACCGTCCGGGCAACCCCCGGCCTCCGAACCCGGAATCCACCCCGGAGTGCAACGTATGAAAAACAAACTCCTCTTCTCCGTCGTCCTTTTGTTCGTGCTACTGGCGTTCCCGGCCCGTGCGGCCGCCGCATCCTATTCCTTCGGCCTCCCCAAGGAAGACGTGCAGGCGTATTGGAACGCCGATGGGACCCTCTCGATCGATTACACGTTCGTTTTTCAAAACGATCCGGGCGCCAGCCCGATCGACTACGTGGACGTGGGCATTCCCAATTCCAACTACGATCTTTCCAGCATCACCGCCGACGTGGACGGCTGGCCGATCACCGACATCCAAACCTCGCAGTATGTCTCGGTCGGCGTCGCCCTTGGGTTGGGAGCCCAGGCCATTCCGCCCGGAGCAAGCGGAACGGTACATGCACATATCCCCCGGGTGAGCGCCGTGCTCCATCCTGACAGCGGCGACTCGAAATACGCCAGCGCGGTGTTTTCCCCGACTTGGTTCGATTCCTCGCTGGTGCATGGATCAACGGACCTGACGGTGACCTTCCACCTGCCCCCGGGAGTCGGGCCCAATGACCCGCGCTGGCATAGCAACCCGACGAATTGGCCCGGTCCGGGTGACCCCACCCCGGGGCTCGACAGCCAGCAGTTGGTGACCTACACCTGGCAAAGCGCTTCCGCCAACGGGTATACGCAATACACCTTCGGCGCATCCTTCCCGGCCAGCGTCGTTCCCGCTTCCGCGATCGTCACGAAAAACATTCTCGACGAACTCGCTGGGGTCCTGACCGCGATCTTCGCGGCCGCGGGTCCGTGCCTGTGCGTCATCGGCTTCTTCCTCTTCATCGTAGTCCTGGGCGTGGCCGGCGCCTGGCAGCAGAACCAACGCAAGAAGGATTACCTTCCGCCGACGATTGCGATCGAGGGACACGGCATCAAACGCGGGTTGACCGCCGTCGAAGCGGCGCTGTTGGCGGAACAACCGCTGGATAGAGTCATGACGATGATCCTCTTCGGCGTGGTGAAGAAAAACGCGGCAACCGTCACCTCCTCCGATCCATTGCAATTGAAGGTTTCCGATCCCGTTCCCGCGGGGCTGTATCCATATGAAACGGATTTTCTGGCCGCTTTTCAAACGACCACCGCGGGCGTTCCGGTTCCGTCCAATCTCGCCGTCCGGCGCAAAGCCCTGCAGGATATGACCGTCAATATGCTCAAGAGCCTGCAGGAAAAGATGAAAGGATTCTCCCGCAGAGAGACATTGGATTATTACAAGACGATCACCGAGAAGGCCTGGGCGCAGGTAACCGCGGCGGGCACGCCGGAAGTGAAAGCCCAGGCGCTGGACGACAACCTCGAATGGACGATGGCCGACCGCGACTTCGAAACCCGCTCGCAGACGGTCTTTGGCGGCGGTCCGGTGTTCGTTCCGATCTGGTGGGGACGCTACAACCCGACCTTCGGCGGCGGCACGTCCGCGCCGATCCCGTCGGTCGGCGGACTCAGCGGACCGATCTCGCTGCCGCACCTGCCCGGCGCCGACTTTGCCGGTTCGATCGTCGGTGGCGTGCAATCGTTCTCGAAAAACGTCATCGGCGACCTGACCGGGTTCACCAGCAACATTACCAACAAAACCAATCCCATCCCGGTAGCGACTTCCACCGGCGGCTGGCACGGCGGCGGAGGCGGATGCGCCTGCGCGTGCGCCTGCGCCGGTTGCGCGTGCGCCTGCGCGGGAGGCGGACGGTAACCCCATGCTCCACGAGCGTTTCTTCCGCACCCGGATAAAACCCCCCGCGCCGGGCCTGTATCATTTCCGCCGGGAAGCCGGCGGCGGCCGGTCGCGCGTCCACCTGCGGGTGGATCCCGACGGCCACGGAACCCTGGTGGTCGACGCCGCGCGGATCCTGCATCTGAATCCCACCGCGGCGCAAATGGCCTACCTGGCCCTGGAAGGAATACCGTCCGACGCGGCCGCCCGCAGCATCGCCGGCGAGTACCGGATCTCGCGGGCGCAGGCGGAATCGGATTTTCTCGGCATCGCGGCTCAGGTGGATGCGCTCACCCGCCCCGGCGGACCCTGCCCGGTGTGCGACCTCGAGCTGGATGTGAGCGCGCCCTTCAGCCACACCCCGTCCGCGCCATACCGCATGGACTTGGCGATTACCTATCGCTGCCAGAACGATTGCGCCCATTGTTACAACGCCCGGCCGCGCTCGTTCCCCGAGCAGCCCGCCGCAGTCTGGAAACGGATGATCGACCGCTTGTGGGATCTCGGCATCCCGCACGTCGTGTTCACCGGCGGCGAACCGACGTTACGGGGCGACCTGCCCGAGCTGGTTGCCTACGCCGAGCGCAAAGGGCAGATCACCGGACTGAATACCAACGGACGCCGGCTGCAGAACCGGGCGTTCCTGCAATCTCTAGTGGACTCGGGTCTGGATCACGTACAAATCACGCTTGAAAGCCACGATGAATCCGTCCATGACGCACTCGTCCGGGCGCCGGGAGCATGGCGGCAGACGGTGGATGGTTTGCGCAACGCGCTCGACACGCGGCTCTACGTGATGACCAATACCACGCTACTCCGCAGCAACACCCCGGCTCTCGGCCAGACCCTGGACTTCCTTGCCGGCAGCGGCGTGCCGACCGTGGGACTGAACGCGCTGATTTATTCCGGCCGGGGCGCGACGGTGGGCACAGGGCTTTCGGAAGAGGAATTGCATCCTCTACTCGACCTCGCCCGGGAAAAAACCGCCCGGAACAAGCAGAAGCTGATCTGGTATACGCCGACGGAATATTGCCACTTCGATCCGGTGCAGCAGGAATTGGGAGTGAAAGGTTGCACCGCTGCGATGTACAACATGTGCGTCGAACCCGACGGCGGCGTGATCCCGTGCCAATCGTATTACCAGCCAATGGGTAATCTGCTCGGGGATGATTGGAGCAGCATTTGGAACAGCGACCTCGCGGTTTCGCTCCGCGAGCGCCGGCACGCCGCGGAGAAGTGCCGGGAGTGCGCGCTCTTTGCGGAATGCGGCGGGGGATGCCCGCTGGCTCCCCGGGCGTGACGGCCCGCTTTTCCTTTTTCCAAGGATGCAGGATTTGCCGCAGGACGTTGGATCGAAAAAAATTGCAGGGAGGCAGGCATGGCACCGCTGATTAAATTCCTACGCGATCGTTTTCAACCCGTCGCCGCGCTTCCGGCCGGCGTGCATCACTATCAATCCAAGCCCTCATCCCCCTCGCCCTTCCGCCTGCATCTGCGCCTGGAAGACGACGGGAGCGGCATACTCATCGTCAACGCGTCGACAATTCTGCACCTCAATCAGACGGCCGCCGAGTACGCCTACCTGTGGGTGAAAGATTCCACCCCCGAAAATGCGGCCAACTCGATCGCCGCGCGATACCGCGTAAATAAAAAACAGGCCATGCATGATTACCTGGATTTCATTCAACGGGTGGAAACCATGCTGAACACGCCGGACCTGGATCCGGTGACGTATCTGGATTTCGCCCGCGAGGAGCCGTACTCCAAGGAACTCTCGGCGCCCTACCGGCTGGACTGTGCGCTCACCTACCGTCTGCCCGAAGGGGAGAACGTCCATTATGCGCCCGTCGAACGGGTTAAAAATGAGCTTTCCACGGAGGAGTGGAAGACGATCCTCTCCAAAGCCTGGGAGGCGGGCATTCCGCACGTGGTCTTCACCGGCGGCGAACCCGCTTTGCGCGAAGATCTCCCCGCGCTGGTGGCGCACACCCAGGCCATCGGCCAGGTCTGCGGATTGCTCAGCGGCAGCCTGCGCCTGGCATCGGCCGATTATCTGAAGACGATTCTCGACAGCGGGTTGGACCACCTGATGTTCCTGCTTCAGCCGGGCCGGGAAGAATCGTGGACGGCGCTCGGCAACGCCATGGCATCCGATCTTTCCACCACAGCGCATCTCACCCTCAACCGCGAGCTGGCCCCGCGTGCCGGATCGATCCTGGAGCGGCTCGCCAAGATGGAGGTGCGCTGGCTTTCCCTGAGCGCTTCGGACCCCGAAGGCATGGAAACGCTAACGGTCCTTCGCAATCGGGCGGCCGAACTCGGACTCTCGCTGCAATGGGACCTGCCCGTTCCGTACTCCCCTGCCAATCCCATCTCGCAGGAGATCGGCACGCCGTCGACGGGAGCCGGCAAAGCCTGGTTGTATGTCGAACCCGATGGCGACGTCCTTCCCGAACAGGGGGTCAACCGGGTGCTTGGCAACTTCCTGCACGATCCCTGGGCGCGGATCTGGGCTGCCGCGCGGTCGAAATAAAATCCGGTTTCCGGAAATCTTCTTCCCGCAATATTCGAATTCCCGCTTCCACGCCGGGAGAAACCCTCGGGTATGCCCCTCTCCATTGATGACTGGCACAAAAGATTTTGCCAACAAGCCCGCTGGACCGAATCTCTGCGGGCGCACTTTTTTTCACGGATGGATTTGGGCCGCCTGAAGCGAATCCTCGAAGTGGGCTGCGGGACCGGCGCGGTAAGCGCATCCGTTGCCCGGGAACTCCCGTCGGCGATGGTCACCGGAGTGGATTTGAATATCCGGCGGCTGGAGTTCGCCCGGTCGCACGATCCGGCGAGCGCCTATGCCGCCGGGGACGGGAAACGACTCCCATTCCCCGCGCGTGCGTTCGATCTGGTACTGTGCCATTTCCTCCTGCTGTGGATTCCATCGCCAATGCTGGCCCTGCGCGAAATGGCGCGGGTGGTGCGCCCGGGAGGTTGGGTGATTGCGCTGGCCGAGCCGGACCATAGCGCCCGGATCGATTATCCCCCGCCGCTTGAGGAATTGGGCGCGGCGCAAACCGCGGCGCTCGAGCGGCAGGGAGCCGATCCCGCATTTGGACGCCGTCTTGCAGATTTATTTGCCACCGCCGGATTGAGCGTCGAGGAAACAGGGATCCTTGGTTCGCAGGATAACCACGCGGAACCGTCCGGGGAGGATTCTGAGTTGGAATGGAAGGTCTTAAAGGAAGATATCGGCCAAGCGATTTCGGAATCCGATTGGGAGAAATTCCGCCAGGCCGATTCCGGCGCGCGCCGGTGCGGCGAACGCGTATTATTCGTTCCCACCTTTTACTGCTCCGGCCTCCGGAAGGATTAGCAGATCGCGGTAATAATTTCGAATCTGTCATTGCGAGCGACCGAAGGGACGAAGCAATCTCGTTTTTCTCGTCAGAAAACCCAGATTGCTTCGTCGCTTCGCTCCTCGCAATGACATCTATCTTATTATTTAATTGCCTATTAGGAAAATAAAAACAGCCGCGGTCACCGGATATCCTCCGATGCCGCGGCTGTTATTTGGTTTGGAGTGGTTAATCTCCGATTTCGAATACCACGCTGACGCTCATCGAGACCTGCCAGGTTCCCACCTGGATCGGCACCGAAGATCCGCCGCCCCCGCCCATTCCGACTGCGTTGAATCCCTTGTCCACCGGAACCGGGACGCTCGCGCCGTATTCATTTACGGTCAGAACCTTGACGATTTTCACTCCCAATCCCTTTGCGATTTCATCCGCCCGGGCTTTGGCGTCGGCCACAGCCAACGTCCTCGCCTGCGAGATCGCCTGCGTGGGATCCTCCAGCGCGAAGCTTACCCCCCCGACGGAATTCACGCCCGCCGCTTGCGCGGCGCCGAGAATATCACCCACCTTGGTCAGGTCGCGCGCGGTGACCGTCAAAGTATGGGTCACGACGTAGTCGACTTCACCGGTCGGCCGGCTGGTGATGGGATCATATTTGTCCTGCTGGACTACGGTGAAATCGCTGCGGATGTCTTCCGCCTTGACGCCCAATCCTTCGACCGCGGCGATCACCGCCGTGGCTTTGGCGTTGTTGCCGTCCCATGCCTTCGATACGTCCGGGTCTTGTGTAATCACGCTCATGTACATCAGGGCGATATCCGGGGTAACTTTCACCGTGCCTTCACCATTAACCGAAAGCGTGCGGGGATTGTATTGCGTGGGCGCGGCGCAATTTACGTTGCATGGGGTGGAAGGCGTTGCGGCGGTTCCCGTGCAGCCAGCCAACAGCAACACGGCTACCACGGTTCCCAAGATTATCCATTTACGGTTCATGATTCCTCCTCATGGGTTCCCGGCGGACCTTCGTTCTCCACCGGTTGGATTACAGTGTATCAGACGGCGCCGGTTGGGAAATAGTTCCAATCGTTGTAACCGGGATCGCCGTTTAATTTGGCCAGGATCGCCGTTCAATTTGGCCGGGATCGCCATTCAAAGTGGCCGGGATCGGCGATCCCGGCCACTTTGTGCTAACGAGTATTAAACAACCATCTAGATAAGAGTGTCATTAATCTTCCATGCCAATCCCCGGCCGGGACGGCTCGGTAAACCGGGGACCTTTTCCCTCGGCTTGCGCCCCTGAGAGGGCTCGTCTACAATATATGCAGGCGGGATAAACCGCCTCCGAAATCTCTCGGAGACAATACACACCCCGAAGGGTTGGAAACCATCCGAAAGGCATCACGCGGGCAATACACCCGCTCCCCGGCGGGAAAACCCCCTGAGGGATTTCGAAATCTTACAGCGGCGGCTCAAGAGTTGGGAATTGGAAGGCGAGCGTCGAACGTGGTCCGGCGGACGGCTTCCAGTCCCTAACCCCCTGCCGCCATTTTTGGAGGAACTATGACAAACCGTAAGACGTTTCAGGCGGTAGTGGAAGGAAAACCCTTCCTCTTTACCACCGGGGGGCTCGCCGCACAGGCGGGCGGAGCAGTTACCGTGCGGGTGGGCGAATCCCTGATCTTCGCTGCCGCAACCATGAGCCGGGAGCCGCGGTTGGGTATCGATTTCTTCCCGCTCTCGGTGGAATATGAAGAGCGCATGTACGCCGGCGGCATCATCCCGGGTTCGTTCTTCCGCAGGGAAGGGCGGCCCTCGGAAACCGCCATTCTGGTCGCGCGCCTGACGGACCGGCCGTTGCGCCCGCTGTTTCCCAAGGACATGCGCAACGACGTCCAGATGATCATGTACGCGTTTTCCTCGGACGCCGAGAACCCGTTGGACATTCTGGCGATCAACGCCGCCTCGGCGGCGCTTTCGATTTCCGACATCCCGTGGGACGGACCGATCGGGGCGGTCCGCATCGGGCGGATCGAAGGGCGCTGGGTAT